>NZ_JAMONU010000193.1 GCF_027066465.1 Thermococcus sp. | reverse complement strand
CCCGGTTATCGTGAGGTTCCTGACGAGCCTCGGTGCTCCAAAGAGAAGGCTGTCATAGTCCTGGCTCGCCGAGGCGTAGACGTCGCCCTTCTTGGCCATATATGCAGCTTGGGCCTCACCCTCGCTCGGGGCCTGAACCACGGGAACTCCCATTAGCTGGAGCAGCTTCTTGGCGTCCTCTATGAGGGTTTCGTTCAGCTTGGTTGCCCTCATCGCGTACTTCTTGGCCTCCTCGATGTCCCCCCTTTCAAGGGCCTCGTGCCACTTCTCTTCGGCTTCTTCCCTCGCTTCGCGCCTTCTCTCTAACTCCCTCTTCTTGAACGCCGGCGGCTCGCCGTCGAAGACGTAGGCGGGCTTTATGCCGGCCTCCATCAGGTTGATAGTCCTGTAGAAGAACCCGCTCAGGTGGGATGTTATCCTGCCCTGGGAGTCCATAAGGGGCGTTCCGTCGCGTTGCCTTATGGTTGAGAGGAACTGGTACATGGCGTTGAACGCGTCTATCGCGACCTTTTTACCGTAGAGGTTCTCAAGCTCAATCTCCCTCCTCGGGACGAGTTCACCAATCTGAACTCCCATGTTCACCACCGAAGAGAATTGGGGTTGGAATATTTTAGGGTTTGCCTCAGCCTACCGGGTTCTCATCATTTCTCAGGGAGGGGAAGGCTCCTCATCGGCCTAAACCTTCTTAATGCCGTGTGTGAGTAGGAACTCCTCGTGCCTCGTCCTTCTCTGCCTCTCCTGAACGTAAATCCAGCCCATAACGAAGATTAGCGCCGCCATTCCTATGAGCGTCTGCCAGCCGAGCTGATTGTAGTCGAGGGTGATTATAATCTTCCTCACCATCGCCAGAACGCCCAGCTCAACCACGTTCCTCATGCTGACGTGGTGCTCCTTAACGTACATTGTCAGCAGTTCGAAAATCTCGAGGAATATTATAATCAGCACTATCTGGTGAAGAACGTCCTCTATGGAGAGTGGCGCCAGCAGAAAAAGCTCAATCATCATGTACACTACGTAGCCCATCGTTATCGTGGCAAGGCCTATGACCACTATATCAAACAGAATACTCAGCCACTTTAGTAGGCTCTCCTCTATGAATCCTATATCGTGATGCTTTTTTCCCATGTCCACCTGAGTTAGTGCAACCTAACATCTAAAAAGCTTTTTGATTTAACAAACAGTATTCAACGATTTCCTTAGAGGGGTGAATAAAGTTGAGGAAAGCTTCGTTTGTTGTGAAGATATTTGAGTCATTGATTGTTCACCAGTTTTTAACGCCCGTCGAGCTTTTCATCGTCAAAAAGGGAAGGGAAAGGTTTTAACGGTCTTTTACAGATGTAAAAGTGTAAATGTCATCAGGGGTGATAAAAATGGTTGACCCGAACATCGAAGCCCTCTTCAGGCCGAAGAGCATTGCCGTGATAGGTGCCTCCGAGAAGCCGGGTAAGATAGGGTACGCTATTATGAAGAACCTCGTGGAGTACGGCTACGAGGGAAAAATATACCCTGTGAACGTAAAGGGAGTCGAGATTAGGATTGGCAACCGCGTCTTCAAGTCCTACAAGAGCATCCTCGACGTTCCCGACGAGGTTGACATGGCCGTTATAGTCGTCCCGGCCAAGTTCGTGCCACAGGTTGTTGAGGAGTGCGGAAAGAAGGGGGTTAAGGTTCTCCCGATTATCAGCTCGGGCTTTGGCGAGTTGGGTCCTGAGGGCAAAAAGGTTGAGGAGCAGCTCGTGGAGACGGCCCATAAGTACGGCATGAGAATCCTCGGTCCGAACATCTTCGGTGTCGTTTACACACCCGAGAAGCTCAACGCAACCTTCGGGCCAACGGATGTCCTTCCGGGTCCGCTCGCCCTCATCAGCCAGAGCGGAGCGCTTGGAATCGCCCTCATGGGCTGGACAATCCTTGAGAAGGTTGGCCTCTCCGCGGTCGTCAGCATCGGTAACAAGAGCGACATAGACGACGCCGACCTTCTCGAGTTCTTCAAGGATGACGAGCACACCAAGGCCATACTCATCTACATGGAGGGCGTCAAGGACGGCAGGAGGTTCCTCGAGACCGCAAAGAAGGTCAGCAGGGTCAAGCCGATAGTCGTTATAAAGGCTGGAAGGAGCGAGCGCGGTGCCAAAGCCGCCGCTTCTCACACCGGTTCGCTCGCGGGAAGCGACAGGATTTACGATGCCGCATTCAAGCAGGCGGGGATAATAAGGGCCTACACCATCGGCGAGGCCTTCGACTACGCGAGAACCCTCAGCAACCTGCCGGAGCCGCCGGGAGAGAACCTCGTCATAATCACCAACGGCGGTGGAATAGGTGTTATGGCCACAGATGCCGCTGAGGAAGCCGGCCTGCACCTCTACGACGACCTCGAGCAGCTCAAGGTCTTCGCCAACTACATGCCGCCCTTTGGAAGCTACAAGAACCCCGTTGACCTGACCGGCATGGCCGGCGCCGAGGGCTACGAGGGGGCAATCAAGGCCGCCCTCGAGCACCCGGAGATGCACAGCATAGCCGTCCTCTACTGCCAGACGGCAGTTCTCGACCCGAGGGAGCTTGCCGACATAGTTATCCGCGAGTACAACGCCAGCGGAAGGAAGAAGCCGCTCGTCGTTGCCATCGTCGGCGGAATCGAGGCCAAGGAAGCAATCGACAGGCTCAACGAGGAGGGGATTCCAGCCTATCCGGAGCCGGACAGGGCCATAAAGGCCCTCGCGGCGCTCTACCGCTGGAGCAGGTGGAAGTCCAAGCAGGAGTGAATTTTTCTTCCTGCTCGTTTCTCATTTTACTACAAAAAGTTTTTAAGAACGTGCGCGCAAACTACACTGGCATTGAAGTTCTCAGGGTCTTCGATGGGGGGTATACTATGGGAAAGAAGCTAACCGCATTCGGGGTTGCCCTGATACTCATTGGAGCCGTGCTCTTTGTTTATTTCAGGCCAGGAAACGTTGATGGAGGTCCCTCGGACAGTGAGAAGATTCATTTCTCGTGGGCCGGGATAAGGACTGTTCAGAACGGCGGTCCGGTTTATGCCTACGTTCTGGCAATCCGTGTGCCCGTGAATCAAAGCTCGATAACCGTCGTGGACAACCCCAGCGGGTCCGGGTACGTTTTCATCAGGCGCGGGGAGCTTTACTACCCAAAGCGTCCGATTTTCTTTGAAAACCTCTCGGTGGAGAACCTCTCTCAGCAGGAGAACGTTACGGTCTACTATTCGTCGGAGGATTACTTGGGGCTTCTTGGAGTTGGAGATAACCATCTCACGGTGCTTTCAGGTTCGGGAGGACTTCACATACCCTGCGATTCCAGCGGATTCAGGGCCAACGTTACCGAGCCGAGGGGAGTCGTGTACATTGGTAATGAGAGGGTCATGGAGTTTTCAAACAGCTCCCTAAGAATCGGAAACGAAACTGCCTTTGGAAAACCAACCCAGCTTCTCCTTTCGTATGTTCCCTGTCTGAGCAAAGGTCTCGGATACTCCGTAACCCTCGTCCTCCCCAATGGGGGTGTAAATGTATACACGGGTGTTCTTAAAATCTCCTGTGAGATGAACCCCTCCAGGGTAACGTTCGCACCGGGCTTCAACTTCACGAACGTTCTAGTGATTCACAACTACACCACGTATATGGAACTCAAGTTGGGGTTTTCCTGTCCCCACCCGGTTACAAGCAGTATCGTAAACTCCCTCTACCTGTGGCTTGTCCTGATTATCCTTGGGGCAGTCCTTGTGATTGTGGGATTGATAAAACGATGAGGGGGTGGGGAGGTGCTCCTGGCGCTAATCAGCGACATCCACTCGAACCTCGAGGCCCTCGAAGCGGTGTGGGATGAGATTAAAGACGCCGACGCCTTCCTCTGCATGGGTGACTTGGTGGGCTACGGGGCGAGTCCAAACGAGGTCGTGGACTTCGTAAGGAAGGTTATGAAAAAGCGAATTTTCCTCTGCGTCCGGGGGAACCACGACAACGCGATAGCCTTCGGCGCCGACTGGAGCTTCAATCCCTACGCGAGGCAGGCCGTAAGGTGGCACCAGCGCGTCATGACGAGTGAAAACCTCGAGTTCCTCAGGCGACTTCCAGTAAGGCAGCTCTTCACGGACGACACGGGCAGGAGTTATCTGCTCATTCACGGCTCTCCGAGGGCGCCGCTCGACGAGTACCTCTTTCCCTGGCTTCCGGAAAGCGAGTTCAGGGTCGTTCTCAGCTACGTCCGTCAGGACGACCTTCTTCTTGGCCACACCCACGTGCCGATGCTGAAGGAAATCGACGGGAGGAGGATAATAAACCCCGGCTCAATAGGTCAGCCGCGGGACGGGGACTGGAGGGCCAGCTACGCCCTCCTTGATACCGAGACAAAAGAATTGACATTTCACCGTGTCGAATATGACGTCGAGGAAAGCGCGAGGAAGATAATAGAAGCGGGACTGCCGAGGTTTTTGGCGGAGAGACTCTTTCAGGGGCTTTAGCTTTCTGGCTTTGGAAGGCCCTCCTTCCTTTCAATCCTCCCCCTCTGAACCGGGGCGCGTTTTGGAAGTGCGCGGAGCTTGGACTTAACGGCGAGTTTTCCGGAGTCGATGATTATGACCTCTCCTATGCTCTTCACGGCGCTGACCGGAATCAGGAGAAGACCTTCATGGTCCGTAACGAACTCGCTCGTGTCGAGGTCTTCGTCGGGTTCGGCAACGATTACAAGGATTTCGCCGGTTTCTTCGTCAAAGCTGAGGTCGTAAACCCACCCGAGTCTTATTCCCGTGTCGGTTATAAGCTCAACGTCCCTAAGCCTGGAAGCTCTTATCTTGACCATTCAAGTCCCCCCCATGGTTAATCCTGTAGGCCTTAGTTGTTCAACGTATAAAACCTTTTTCCAAAAGAAAAAGCTCAGAAGGTGTAGTAGTCAACTCCCTTGGACTCTTTCTGCGTTCTCTTTCTGCCCTCCTCAAAGTTCTTGTAGTACTCAACCATGTAGGGCGTTATGCTCGGTTTGACCTTCTTCAGGGCCTCCTCGAAGTCCCTCTTGGAGACCTTCAGCCTCTCGAGGAACTCCTCGCTCTCCTCCTCGACCAGCTCCCTTGGAAGTTCTCTCATCACCCTGCGCATTGCAATTAATGCCGCCTCCCTCACGAGGGCTTCCAAGTCGGCTCCCGAATAGCCCTCGGTTCTCTTGGCGAGCTCCTCAAGGTTCACGTCCTTCGCGAGGGGGACGCGCCTTGTGTGCACCTTGAGTATCTCAAGCCTGGCCTTTTCGTCTGGTGCTGGAACGAGAACGAGTCTGTCGAACCTTCCCGGCCTCAGCAAAGCCGGGTCGAGGATGTCGGGCCTGTTGGTTGCCGCTATGACAACGACGCCGCTGTTCCTCTCTATGCCGTCCATCTCGGTGAGGAGCTGGTTGATGAGCCTGTCCGTAACACGGTCGCCCTCCATTCCCCTTGCGGGCGCTATCGCGTCAATCTCGTCGATGAATATCACTGTTGGGGCCGCCTGGCGGGCCTTCCTGAATATCTCCCTTATCCTCTTCTCGCTCTCGCCGACCCACTTGCTTAAAACTTCAGGTCCGCGAATTCCGATGAAGTTTGCCTCGCTCTCGTTTGCTACTGCCTTCGCGAGGAGGGTCTTACCGGTTCCCGGCGGACCGTAGAGGAGTATGCCCCTCGGGGGCGTTATGCCGAGCCTCTCGAAGGCCTTAGGGTATTTGAGTGGCCATTCTACTGCTTCTC
>NZ_JAMONU010000192.1 GCF_027066465.1 Thermococcus sp. | reverse complement strand
CTTCTACGCGCCGATTGACCTCGAGCTATATGCCCTCGACGCAAAAACGCTGAAGGTCAGGAGAGTTAATGCGAACATCGCTTGGAAGAGAACTGCCCCAGAAAAGATGTTCAGGATAAAGACCGCGAGCGGAAGGGAGATTCGCGTTACTCCAACTCACCCGTTCTTCACCTTCGAAAACGGTCAGTTCAGGACGAGGAAGGCAGAAGAGCTGAGGGTTGGGGACTTTATTGCCGTGCCGAGAGTCCTTCCAGTTGAAGGAACGCCCCTTGAGCTTTCAAAAGCCCCCATTGAAAAGCCAAAGACTGCAAAGGCGAGGCTGAGCCTCCCAGAAACTGCCGACGAAAAGTTCTGGTACTTGGTTGGATTGCTGGCGGGAGAAGGGTATGCCCAAAACAGGGGCGGTAGTGCAACTGTGTATTTCACTAACAACGATGAGCAACTGGTGCGGTTTGTTTACGAGTATCTCAAAGGTCTGGGTCTTAATCCTACAATTCGCGAGAGTCATAAAGGCAAGAGCGCGCGGGAGGTCTACGTGAGTAGCGTTGAGTTCTACCACCTGCTGGAGTGGTTGGGTCTCGCGACAAACTCAAGGGACAAGAAAGTTCCACCACAGCTTTTCGAAGCGTGCTTGGAGGATATCAGGGGCTTTCTTGGGGGATACTTCGATGCAGAAGCCACAGTAGATAGAGGGAGGGCTAAAATAACGGTTGTTTCGGCGTCAAAGGAGCTCCTCAACGGCGTTCAGCACCTCCTCCTTCGCTTTGGGATAAAGTCACAGCTCCACGAAACAAAGGCCCGCGCGACCAACGGCAAAATGAATGCCCCAAGAACGTACTATCGGCTTTTCATTACTGGAGAGGATGCCATTAAGTTCAGGGAAACGATTGGGTTTAGCCTATGTTCTAAAATGGATATTCTTGAGCGTGTAACCTCCAACGGAAAGACGAACACCAACGTTGACGTCGTTCCGGGCATTGGTCCACTACTGAAGAACCTCCGTACCAAGGCTGGATTAACTCAAGCTCAGATGGGCATACCACGCTCGACTTATCTCCACTACGAGAGGGAAGACCGTCTTCCAAGCAGGGAGAAGCTCAAGGTTATTGTTGATGTTCTCAAAGCTAAATTGCCTGAATCCCCCGAGGTTGGCCTTCTGGCGACTCTGGCTGACTCTGACATCTTCTGGGACAGGGTTGTCGAAATTGAAGAGTACAAACCCGAGCACGAGTGGGTCTACGACCTCCAGATTCCAGAGCACCACAACTTCATAGCCAACGATATCTTCGTCCACAACAGCCAGCTCCTCCGCTACGTGGCAAATCTCGCTCCAAGGGCGATTTATACGAGCGGTAAGAGCAGTTCGGCGGCAGGTCTTTGCGTTGCTCCGGATTCACTCGTGTTTTCGAATTCAGGAATTCACCAAATCGGTTCGCTCACTGAGAGCTGGATAAAAGATGTTGGCTCAATCAGGTACTCCGACGGCATCGATTATTCCCCCTATCTCGGTGAGAGCCTATCCGCAGAAGGTGGCAAGATAAAGACCGCTCCTCTGAGCAGGGTCTGGAGGCTCAAAGCGCCTAAGGAGCTTGTGAAAATCAAAACAATCACCGGCAAAGAGCTGACACTAACCCCCGAAACGAGACTTTTGACGATTCAGGACGGTGAACCGAAGTGGGTTGAGGCGAGAAATCTTACCGAGGGAGACTACGTTGCAACCCTAAGAAGGCTGACAGTCGAGGAGAAGAAAGTTCCCATCTTGGAGCTTCTCAAAGACCTCGATGACCTCGTTGTGTACGGAATCAAGGGGCAGGTCAAAGAACTCATTGAAGAAGCCACCAAAAAGCTCAGAATAAGCAAGAGAGAGCTTACGAAGATGCTTGGAGTCAGTGAGAGCACCCTCTACCACAACTGGACGAATCCTAAGGCGAGGGGCAACATAAGAATGAAACACCTTCGCAGACTCGTCGAACTGGCCGACTGGGGCTGGGAAGGGGTAGAGGCCGAGGCTGTTTCACTTCAGGCTGGAACTAAGCTTAAGCTTCCCAAGTACCTCGACGAGAAGCTGGCTTACTTTGCCGGACTAGTAGCGGGCGATGGCAGTGTCTCAAAGGCTGGCTGGGGTGTGGCGATAAGGTTCTCAAACAAGAACCCCGAACTGAGACGCAGGTTTGCAGAGCTTGCAAAGGAACTCTTCGGGATTGAAGCTACGGAGCAGGTTAAAGATGGAGTTCCATCAGTACGCTTTCACTCAAAGGTTGTGGCACATCTGCTTGAGAAACTGGGCGTTCCGCAGTCTCCAAAGTCCAGCAAGCTCGATATTTCAAACGAACTCTTCACTTCCCCAAAGAGTGTCCTTGCCTCTTATATTAGGGGGCTGTTTGACTGCGACGGCACGGTGGTTATACGCGAAAACGGCTCTTCGTACGTTGAGTTCGACACGACCAGCGAAAAGCTCGCCAGAAAACTCCAGCTCGCCCTGCTCAGGTTTGGAATAGTGGCGCACCTCCGGAGGCGGAAGCGTACAGGGTACACCTCAAAGTTTGGGGACAAAGAGATAACCTCAAGGCACGACAGGTGGGAGCTTAAAATCTACGGTGAGAACGTTCTGAAGTTCGCGACTGAGATTGGCTTTGAGCACCCGGAGAAGGCGAGGAAGCTGGAGGCTCTCGTGGAGAGAATGAAAGGACAGAAGTACGATACCAACGTGGACGTTGTACCGGGTGTTGGGAAGCTTATAAAGGAGATTAGAACGTTCTACGGCCTAAGCGTCGAGAAAGTCTACGGCTCAAACTTTGGAGCACTCGTGGAGAAAGGAAAACCCATATCAAGAAAGGCACTTCTCAGGGTTGTTGAGAACCTTTCAAAGGCAAAACTGGAGGAGTCTCCCGTTGAGCTTCCCGAAGACCTCAGGATTGCGATTGGGAAGACGCTGAAACCAGAGGAGCTGGGGATGGATTACAAGAAATTCTACGAGCTGTTCCTCAGAAAGAGACCACGCAGGCTTAAGTTTGGGCTTCTCGTCAAGGTGGCAAGGGTTCTTGAAAGCAGAGACAAATCTCTGTACTCCAAACTTGCTTGGCTTCTCAGTGAACATTATGCAGGGGAAGAGAACGTCAAGGCAAAGCTTGAAAAGTTAAAAGAACTTGCTACCTCGGACTACCTGTGGGAGAAGGTCAGGGAAGCAGAAATGATAAAATCGCCTTACAACCACGTCTACGACCTAACGGTAGAGGGCTCTCACAGCTTCATTGCCAATGGTTTCGTCGTCCACAACACGGCCGCCGCAGTCAGGGACGAGTTCACGGGCTCGTGGGTTCTGGAAGCTGGTGTTCTCGTCTTAGCGGATGGTGGGTTCGCACTAATCGACGAGTTCGACAAGATGAGCGACAGGGACAGGAGCGCGATTCACGAAGCGCTGGAACAGCAGAGCTACCACCACGACTTCGAGCTTCTCTTAGCGGACGGCAGGAAGGTGAAAATAGGCGAGCTGGTGGATTCCCTAATCGAGGCCAACCGCGATAAGGTGATACTCGGCAGGGACACCGAGATACTACCCGTTGATGACATAGAGCTCCCCGCTTACGACCTCGAGCGGAAGGAAATCGTGAAGGTTAAAGCGGACCGCGTGAGCAGGCACAGAGCGCCGGATAAGTTCATACGGCTGAGGTTCTCGAACGGCAGGGAGATAACGGTAACCCCAGAGCACCCGATTATGGTGTGGGAGAACGGTGAAATAAGGGAGAAGCCGGCGGAGGAAGTGAAACCCGACGACCTCGTCCTCGCGGTCAGGCGCTACCTTTCCTCCGAAGGGAACCACCTTGATGAGACCACTGCCAAACTCCTCGGTTTCCTCCTGTCGGAAGGCTTCAGCTACGCTAACCCCGGCAACGGCTACTACGAGATAGGCTTCACGAACACCGATGAGAAGCTCGTTGAGGAGTTCAAGGGACTCCTTGAGGAACTCGGCGTTAAGTACGGCGTTCAGATTCGCGAGAGGCCTGGAGAGAAGAGGCTCTACACTGTGCGCGTCATCTCAAAGGACTTTTACACCAAGCTTCTAAGCGAGTTCCCGGAGGCGTTTCCCGAGAAGGGTGACGAAAGACCCGCTCGCCGGAAGAGGGTTCCCGCCAGGGTTTTCGGCGCCAACGAAACCGCGAGAAGGGCCTTCCTCAACGCGTTCTTCAAGGGAGACGGCTTCGTGGACAAGTACCGCGTTGGCCTCACAACGTCGTCAAGAGCCATGGCGGAAGACCTCCAGGACCTACTGCTGAGCCTTGGGATATACTCTTACATCTTCGAGGAGAAGAGGGGAGAGACGACCTACTACAAGGTCATCGTGAGCGGTACTGCCGACATGGAGCGCTTCGCTGAAATTGTTCAGGACGACCCGAGGATAGGGAAGATAGAGAAGCTTATCGAGGTCTCCAGGAGAAAGCGCAACTACCGCGACATCGTTCCGACTGAGGTTCTCGAATCCCTGAGGGAGGTTTTGAACGTCCTTCACGTGAACGACGGCGGTCTTACCAACAACATAACCGCCCGCCAAAACGCCAACAGAGAGCGTGTAATGGACTACCTTGCGAAGGCCGAGGGGAGAATCGCCGAACTTAAGAGCGCCCTTGAGAGGGGAGACGTTGAGGCGCTGAGGACCTTCGTTATTGTTAAAGAGCTATCTGAGAAGCTGGGCACTCCCTATTCGACGACCCTTTACAGGCTCAGGAGAGGACATAAAGAAACAACAAACGCTCTTCTCGAAATTGCGAGGGAAAGGCTTAGAAATGTTGAGAAAAAGCTCAACGACATAAAGAGACTTGTTGAGGGCAATCTCCGCTTCCTCCGGGTCACAAAGGTCGAGGAAATCCCCAACGACCGCTGGGAGTGGGTCTACGACGTAACCGTTGAGCCGTACCACCTCTTTGTCTCCCACGGGCTGGTTCTCCACAACACGATAAGCATCTCCAAGGCCGGCATTACAGCCACCCTCAACGCGAGGACGACCGTTATAGCTGCCGCCAACCCGAAGTTCGGCCGCTTTAACAGGCACAAGTCCCTTCCGGAACAGCTCGACCTTCCGCCAACTCTGCTGAGCCGTTTCGACCTCATATTCCTCCTGCTCGACGAGCCGGATGAAAAGGTTGATGCCCAGATAGCCGAGCACATACTGCGCGTCAGGCGTGGTGAGGCCGAAGCGGTTACGCCGAAGATACCCTACGACCTGCTCAAGAAGTACATAGCCTACGCGAGGAAGAACGTCCACCCGGTCCTGAGCAGGGAAGCCATGGAGGAGATCAAGCGCTACTACGTCAAGATGAGGAAGGGTCTGAAGAGGAGCAACGATGAAGAAATTCAGCCGATTCCGATAACCGCGAGACAGCTCGAAGCCCTTATACGTCTCAGCGAGGCCCACGCGAGAATGAGGCTGAGTGAGACGGTAACGCGCGAGGATGCGAGAGCGGCAATAGAGCTCATCGAGGCCATGATGAAAACCATAGCGGTTGATGAAGAGGGCAACATAGACGTCTCGATACTGGAGATAGGCAAGAGCTCCAAGAAGCTCAGCAAGATAGAGAAGCTGGTCGATATAATCAAAAACCTCGAAGGGGAAGGCGACTACGGGGCACCGGCCGATAAGGTAATCGAGGCCGCGAAGCAGGCGGGAGTTGGGAGCAAGCGCGAGGTCGAGAAGCTCATCGAGGAGCTCAAAGCCGATGGCAGAATCTACGAGCCAAGACCCGGCTTTTACAGGATGCTCTGACAAAGGTTATAAAGCGAAGGGGAAACCTATGAGGGGGTGAGAAGATGAGCGAGAGCATTGACTTTTACGACTTCGAGAAGCTCCTCGATAAGGCTTACGAGGAGTTGCCCGAGAACGTGAAGTCCCACAGGTCCCGTTTCGAGGTCCCGCCGGCGGTCGTTACAATAGCCGGTAACAGGACGATAATCGAGAACTTCGTTGACATAGCGGAAGCGATGAACCGCGACCCGAACCATCTCCTGAAGTTCATCCTGCGCGAGGTTGCTACGGCGGGAACGCTCGAGGGCAGGCGCGTAATCCTGCAGGGACGCTTCACTCCATACTTAATAGCCAACAAGATGAAGAAGTATCTCAAGGAGTACGTCATCTGTCCGGTCTGTGGAAGCCCCGATACCAAGATTATCAAGCGCGGACGCTTCCACTTCCTCAAGTGTGAGGCCTGCGGTGCCGAAACGCCAATCCAGCACCTCTGAGGTTCTCCTTCTTTTTTCCCAGCCATTGGACAAATTATCCATTCTCGGATGAATTTCGCTCCTCAAAAACCCTTTTAAACTTTACAAACTACAACCCTCAAGAAACCTCAGGGGGAATTCTCATGAGCATGGAGGAAAAGCTCAACGAGCTTTACGAGAGAAGGGAGAAGATTCTCAAGATGGGCGGCGAGGATGCTATAGAAAAGCAGCACGCTAAAGGAAAGCTCACCGCCCGCGAGAGGATTGAGAAGCTCCTCGACCCCGGGAGCTTCGTGGAAATCGGAATGTTCGTCAGGCACAGGGGCACTGAGTTTGGCCTCGACAAGAAGGAACTGCCCGCTGACGGCGTCATCACCGGCTACGGAACCATCGATGGCAGGCTGGTCTTCGTATACGCGCAGGACTTCACAGTCATGGGCGGTTCGCTCGGCGAGATGCACGCGGCGAAGATTAAGCGCATAATGGAGCTGGCCCTTGAAGCCGGTGCTCCGGTCATAGGCCTCAACGACTCCGGAGGAGCGAGGATTCAGGAGGGTGTCGATGCCCTCAAAGGCTACGGCGAGATTTTCAAAATGAACACGATTCTCAGTGGTGTCGTTCCTCAGATTACCGCAATCATGGGACCGTGCGCCGGTGGGGCCGTTTACAGTCCTGCAATCGGTGACTTCATCCTCATGGTGGACAACCCGGCGAGCTTCATGTTCATCACAGGCCCGCAGGTCGTCAAAGCGGTTACCGGCGTTGAGGTCACACCGGTCCAGCTCGGTGGAGCGATGGTTCACGCGCAGAAAGCTGGTCAGGCCCACCTCATAGGCAAGAGCGACGAGGAAGTTCTGGCTTTAATAAGGCGTCTCGTGAGCTACCTGCCCTCCAACAACATGGAGAAGCCACCTCGCGTCAAGACGAACGATTTGCCCTTCAGGAAGAGCGAGAGGCTCTACGAAATCGTCCCGGACGACCCGAACAAGCCCTACGACGTCAGGGAGGTCATCTATGAGATAGTTGACCGCGACGAGAACGGCAACCCGGACTTCCTTGAAATCCTCCCGTACTTCGCCCCGAACGCTGTGGTTGGCTTCGGAAGGATGAACGGCCAGACCGTCGGTATAGTAGCCAACAACCCTAAGTACTTCGCCGGAGTTCTCGACATAGACAGCTCCGACAAGATAGCTCGCTTCGTCAGAACCTGCGACGCCTTCAACATCCCGATAGTCACGCTCGTGGACGTTCCCGGTTATTTACCCGGCGTTGACCAAGAAAGCAGGGGAATAATCAGGCACGGCGCGAAGGTCCTCTACGCCTATGCCGAGGCGACGGTTCCTATGGTAACCGTTATACTCAGAAAGGCCTACGGCGGAGCCTACCTCGCGATGGGAAGCAAGCACCTGGGAGCGGACCTCGTTTTTGCCTGGCCGACAGCGGAGATAGCTGTCATGGGTCCTGAGGGAGCGGCGAACA
The DNA here is from genome assembly GCF_027066465.1 of Thermococcus sp. Taxonomy (GTDB): domain Archaea; phylum Methanobacteriota_B; class Thermococci; order Thermococcales; family Thermococcaceae; genus Thermococcus. The sequence goes on along the minus strand of NZ_JAMONU010000192.1, from coordinate 15,663 downwards.
TCATATTCCGCAAGGAAATAGCAGCGGCTGAGAACCCGGAGGAAGTTAGACGGCAGAAGATAGCCGAGTACCGCGAGAAGTTCGCCAACCCGTACGTCGCGGCTTCGCGCGGCTACATAGACGACGTCATCGACCCCGCTGAAACGAGGGCGAAGGTGATTATGGCGCTTGAAGCTTTGGAGAGCAAGCGCGTTAAATTGCCTCCAAAGAAGCACGGCAACATACCGCTGTGAGGTGGAAGCATGGTAACGATGGGTGAGTTCCTTGAGGGGCTTAACATCACGGTGCTCGGCGTCACGATAGTCTTCCTGGTCCTGACGATACTGGCCATAATCCTCTACTTCGTGGGCTGGCTTGAGAGAAGGCTGATAGAGAGGGAGACGAGGGCCGCTGCAAAGCCCGCCGTAGTTGAAGCCCCCAAAAAGACCGAAGGGGAGGAAGTTCGCGAGGAGAAGATTCCGCCGAGGGATTTGGCAATCATTACAGCGGCCATTCTCGCCTATCTGGCCAAAAAAGCCGAAGCGCTCCGCCCTCTGCCTTTCAAGAGGAAGGTTTCCGATGTCTGGCGCCTCTACGGGTTGCAGACGAGTATGGAGGAAGTTGAGGATTTCAACTACGAGATAGGGAAGTGGTGAACATGGCGAAGGTTAGGGTCATCATAGACGGTGTTGAATACGAGGTTGAGGTTGAAGAGCTTCCCAACGGCAGGTTCAGGGTGTCGTTCGAGGGCAAGAACTACGAGGTCGAGGCGGAGGGACTTGGAATAACCCTGCCGTCAACTGCGCCCGCAGCTACTACCGTTGAGGCACCTGCCGTTCAGCCACCAACTCCCGCCCCAGCGAGCGTGCCGGCACCGGCTCCTGTTTCACGGTCCCTTCCGGCTGGTTCTGAGAACGTCGTTACCGCTCCAATGCCCGGTAAGGTTCTCAGGATTCTCGTGAGTGAGGGTGACAGGGTTAGAGTGGGTCAGGGTCTGCTGGTTCTTGAGGCCATGAAGATGGAGAACGAAATTCCAGCTCCGAGGGATGGTGTAGTGAAGAAAATCTACGTCAAAGAAGGCGACACCGTAGATACCGGACAGCCACTAATTGAACTCGGGTGATGAAGGATGCCGGGAATTGAGGAGGCCATAGTAACGTTCTTCAAGGGAATGGGGATATTCCACATAACTGTCGGAAACGTCATCATGATACTCGTCGGGCTGACCTTAGTATACCTTGCGATAAGGTACAGGATGGAGCCGCTCCTCCTCCTTCCTATAGGCATAAGCGCAGTGATAGTCAACCTCCCACTAACGGGAATTACACAGCCTCCAACGGGGCTTTTCTACCTCATTCACCACTACCTCATAAGCACCGAGGTCGTTCCCCTGCTGATATTCTTCGGCCTTGGGGCAATGACCGACTTCGGGCCGCTCATAGCGGACCCCAAGACGGCCCTGCTCGGGGCGGCGGCTCAGATAGGCGTTTTCATAGCGATGCTCGCGGCGATAGCGCTCGGCTTCAACCTCCACGAGGCGGCCAGCATAGGAATCATAGGTGGCGCGGACGGTCCGACGACTATATACATCACAACGAAGCTCGCCCCCCAGATTCTTGGAGCCACTGCGGTCGCAGCCTACAGCTACATGAGCCTCGTCCCGCTGATTCAGCCCCCCGTAATAAAGGCACTCACCAGCAAGGAGGAAAGGAGAATCAGGATGAAGCAACTGAGACCGGTTTCAAAGCGCGAGAAGATTCTCTTTCCTATCATCACGAGCATCGTCATAATCCTGCTCGTTCCGAGTGCCGGACCGCTTATAGGGATGCTCATGATTGGGAACCTCTTTAAGGAGAGCGGCGTCGTCGAGAGGCTTAGCAAGGCCGCCCAAGAGGAGCTGATGAACATCGTCACGATATTCCTCGGGCTCGGCGTCGGCTCGACTATGCGCGCCGAGAGCTTCCTCACGCTTCAGACCCTTGAGATACTGGGGCTCGGTATAGTCGCCTTCGCCAGCGCAACGGCAGGAGGAGTGCTCTTTGGAAAGCTCATGTGCAGGCTCTCCGGCGGAAAGATAAACCCGATGATTGGAGCGGCCGGTGTCTCGGCGGTTCCAATGAGCGCACGTGTCGTTCAGAGACTTGCTAGTGAAGAGGACCCCGGCAACTTCATACTCATGCACGCCATGGGTCCGAACGTGGCCGGGGTCATAGGGACTGCCGTGGTTGCCGGTGTCTTCCTCTCCGTCCTCGCCTGACCCTTTTCCTTTCTGAAAACCTTAAATAGTATGAGTGACCCTTAGCTTAGCGGTGGTAGAGCATGAGGGTCAAGACCCTGATGACTAAGAACCCAGTGGTAATACAGTTGCCCGCCACGAGGGAGTATGCACTTGAGCTCTTCAAGAAGCACAACGTTCGTGCATTCCCAGTCGTGAACAAGGAGGGCAGGTTGGTCGGGATAATAAGCATCAAGAACGTTCTAATAAACCCGGACGAAGACCAGCTTGCAATGCTAGTCAAGAGAGACGTTCCGACGGTTAGAGCTGAAGATGACCTGAAGAAGGCCGTTAGAAAGATGCTCGAAACCGATTACCGGCGTGTCGTCGTCGTTGATGACCAGGGAAAACCTATAGGGATTCTTACAGTGGGGGACATCGTCAGGCGCTACCTCGCTGAGAACGAGAAGCTCAAGGACATAACGATTGAGCCCTACTACCAGAGGAACGTCGGTGTCGTCTGGCACGGAACGCCCCTTAAGGCGGCCTTGAAGGCGCTCCTCCTCTGCAACGCGATGGCGATTCCTGTCATAGACGACGACGGGAACCTAGTGGGTATGGTTGATGAGACCGACCTTCTAAAGGATGGGGAAGTCATTAGGGTCATGAAGCAGACTGCATTGCTGGCATCGAGCGAGGAGGACTGGATTCTGGAGAGCAACCCGACGCTCCTCTTCGAGAAGGCCGAACTTCAGCTTCCCAAGAAGCCGGTTAGCGAGATAATGAACCCCAACGTCGTCGTTGCCACACCGCACATGAGCGTTTACGAGGTCGCTCAGAAGATGGTTCAGCACCACATCGAGCAGCTACCGGTTATAAAGGGCGAGGGCGAGCTCGTCGGCATAGTCAGGGACATGGACATAATCAAGGTAATCCTCAACAAGTGATTTAAGCTTTTCCTCCTTTTCTCCTCCGGTGGTGTGATGGAGGTAAGGGTTGGACTCTTCGGCTTCGGCAACGTTGGCAGAGCCGTTGCTCGCGTTTTGATTGGGAAGGAGCGCTTCTTCCGGGAGAAGTACGGTTTATCCTTCAGGGTCGTCAGCGTCTCCGACACGAGCGGGATGATTTGGCTTCCAGAGGGAATTGACCTGAGGGAGGCCCTCCTCGTCAAGGAGAACTTTGGAAAGCTCAGTGACTGGACCAACGACTACGAGGTCTACAGCTTCTCGCCGGCTGAGGCGGTGAGGGAGATTGAGGCCGATATTGTGATTGACGTGACCAACGATGGAAACGCCCACGAGTGGCATTTGGAGGCCCTGAGGGATGGGAAGGCCGTCGTTACGAGCAACAAGCCCCCGCTGGCGTTCCACTACGCGGAGCTTACTGGTGAAGCCGAGCGGAGAGGTCTTCCGTACCTCTTCGAGGCGACGGTTATGGCCGGGACGCCAATCATCGGGCTCCTCCGCGAGAACCTACTCGGCGACACGGTAAGGAGAATAAAGGCCGTCCTGAACGCGACTACCACCTTCATACTCTCAAGGATGGAGCAGGGGATTGACTTTGAGAAGGCAGTGAAGCAGGCGCAGGAGCTTGGTATAGCAGAGCGCGACCCAAGCGGAGATATCTTGGGAATTGACGCCGGCTACAAGGCGACTATACTCCACTGCGTTGCCTTCGGGCCGATTACCTTCGATGAAATTGCCGTCAAGGGCATCGCGGAAGTTACGGCTGACGAAGTTAAGAGGGCCCTCGCAAAGGGGAAGAAGATTAGGCTCGTCGCGACAATCGAGGAAAACAACGTTAGGGTAGCCCCAGAAGAGGTCTCCGGTCCGCTCGCGGTTTCAAGCAACGAGAACGTTGCCCTAATCGAGACCGACCTTCTGGGAGAGCTTCTTGTTAGAGGGGCAGGCGCCGGGCTGAAGGAGACGGCGAGCGGGGTCGTGAGCGACCTCGTGAAGGCATCGCTGAAACTCAGGGCAGGGTGATTTCTTTTCCTTCGGCATTTATTCTGAGCTCCACTTTGCCAAAGCGATGTCTAATTGCGCGGATTTCCAGCGTTCCGCAGGGAGTTTCGAGGGTTTTCTCCTCGAAGAGGGGGAAGAGGTCCCTTAGGAGAATTCCCCCGTTCGAATCTTTGAGGACAATCTTGGACGTCGCGTAATCGGGAATCAGGAAGAGCGTTTTTCCGTTGTAGTCTATTCTAAGCGCGCGAAGGCGATTCGCCAAGACGAGAAGGAAAATGGCCACGTAGACGTTCGCCAGAGAGTAAACCGGTCGTCTCTCCCTCAGCCCAATCACAAGGAGAATGATGGAGGAAGCCAGATAAATCAGCCCGCATTTCCAGAGGCGCTCGTTCCGTACACGAACCTTCTCAATGGGCATTCATACCACCACTAGTCGTAGTTCAGGAGTCAATGTTTTTAACCTTTTTTCAGAAGTGGGTGCGGTGAAAGCATGGAGCACGTCATAGCGCTCCACCAGGTTTACGCCGAGCTGATATTCAGGGGCCTCAAAACGGTCGAGGTCAGGAAGAGGAAGGCCTTCGACGAAGGTGATTTGGTGTTCCTCTACATAGCGCGGGGAAACCCCTACGAGCTGAGGGACACGCTGAGGAGGCTCAACCTTCACGAGGAGCAGACGCTGACTCAGAGGGGAACAATAGCTGGAGGCTTTGAGGTCGGCGAGGTGATAAAGGCCGACCTCGAGACCCTCTGGGAGATGGCGAAAGACACGAGCGGTTTAACCCTCGTCCACGGTGAGAACGGGAAGAACTGGCTGAGCAATTACATCAAGGACTACGGCTACGTCTTCACGATTGAGAGGCCCTTCCTCTTCAAGGAACCGATGAGCAGGGAGGAGATGAAGGAGCGCTACGGAATCCACGTCGAGGGCATAATTCACCTTTCAAGGAAGACGAGGAAGCCGTGGGTCAGGGCCCTGATTGAGGATTTGCTCGCGAGGGACTACTTCTACCCCTGACGGTTTTAGGGCTTCCTAACGCGCCTGCAAACCTTTTTAAGCTTGTCTCCTCAACTTTCTAATTACCGAAGTGTGGATGTGCTCTGAATGAGGTTTGGGATAAGATACGTTCTGGCGTTTCTTCTCGTGGGACTCGTTCTCGCGGGAAGCGGGTGTATGAGCTCTGGAACAGGCAGTTCGACTCCGTCTGCAACAGATACCTTCTCAGAGAAAAGCTCCGAGAAAACTCCGGCCGAGACAACCGAAGACGTCAAGCTCAACGCCGACCTGCCCGTCACGCTCAAGTTCGACACGATGAGGGTCGTTGTATCGGACGTTGACGAGCCCCTCATCGAGGTCATAACGAGCGAAACCGGGAGCACCGACGCGGTCGTGGTCGTCCCAGATGACTCCTACGAGGTTCTCGAAACCGACGACGGCTACGTCGTTAAAATAGACTACTCAGACGGCTACTATGTCAACATTGACTACTCCTACAGCGACGATGAACCCCTCAAGACGTTCTATTACCTTGAAACCGACGATGACCACCTCGTCGTCAAATCGCGCGACTATTTTGGCGCGGTTGACGACACCGACCTGGGTGGCGACATCGAAAATGCAGTGGAGATGGCCAAGAGCGCGGGCAACCTCGGCGAGTACACCCTCATGGTGGCCGAGCCCAACGGTAAGCACATGACCTTCAACCCGGACAGCGATGACGTTGACATCCTCACGGGCAACATTTACATGGCCGATGAGGACGTCGCGAAGGTTGGCAAGCCCTACGTTTTCATTCAAATCGTTGACAACGGCGATTCACTCGACGTGAGCGACGTCACCAAGGACGTAGCCGGCGACATGGCCTTTGGAATGCCATTTATACTTGAATACTCCAACTACGTGAACGGCGACGACGTCTTCAGCGTCATCGCGGTAAGCATGGACGACTATAAGAAACTCGCGAACGGGGAAGCTGAACTCAACTTCGACGGAAGAAACGTGGAGGTAAATGGAATCGAGGACAGGGTCTTTGTCCTCATTTCTCACTGAGCTCTTTTCCCTCTTTTTCGTTTTCTCCTGGGTTTTTATTATTTTTCTCGGCCTCTTCCTGCCCCTCAAGCTCCTCCGGGTTAACTATCCGGTACGGCCCGAGGCTCAGCTTCTGGATTTCCTCCTCCGTCAAAAGCCTGCTCCTGACCTTCTCGCCTATGAGCGCGCTGTTGCCAAGGGGGTCGGCTATCTTCACCGTCAGCGGCTTCTTCCCTTCCTTGACGTCCTCGATGTACTGCAGTATCTCGTCGGCCTTCTTTACCGCTTCCTCGTCACCTTCCTGCCTCCGGAACTCCCTCGCCATCAAGAGCGTTTCGCGAACGCGCTCAAGAACGCCCTCGACGTTCGTGATGAAGCCTTCTGCGGCCGGTCCTGGTTCAATCTTGACGCCTATCTCCTCCAGCTCTATCGTCCCGCTCTTGCTTCTCACAACGCGGGTGAAGAGGTCTTTCTCGTTCTCGACCTTAACCGTGTAGAGCTTCGGCGGCCTGTCTTCAAGTATTATGACGTCTGCGTTTCTATAGCCGCACTTCTCGCAGATTATCGTGCTCTCCATGACCTTGCCGAAGTAGGGAATCTCGTGGATGTGCTGAATGGCCTTGAGGGTGTTCTTACCGCCGCAGATGGGGCAGTCACCGAGGTTTATGACCTGAACCTCGCCGACCTCTGGCTTTACCTCGACCTTCTCATCTTCCCCCATCTACCTCACCGAAATTATAGAAACGGGAGCAGTTTATAAAGACAAGGTTTGGGGTTCACTTCATTATCTTGATGTCACCGGGCAGGAGAATCAGCTTGATTTCGTACTTACAGACCTTTGCAGCCTGTCCTCCGAGAGCGTTCACCATCCCCTTTATCTGCTCGGCTACCTTCTCCAGAACGTCCGGCCTGCTTTCAAGCGGCGTTAGGTCAACGAGGACTATGTTGCCCTCATGAAGCTCTTCGGATATCTTCTCAAGGTCGGAGTAGCTCGTCACGGTTATCTTCTTCATGTACCTTACTTGAGGCTTCAGAACCTCCTTGGCCAGGACGTCTTCCTCAATTGGGATTACCTCAATATCCTGCCTCGGTGCTCCCTCCCCCTTAACTGACGTCGGCATCTTTACTTTGGGCTTCTCCTCCTTCTTCTTGAGGCTGTCAAACAGTCCCATGCTCATTCCCCCCGCGAGTTTAAAGCCGTTAAATTTTAAGGACAATCCTTTATAGCTCTTTCCCAAACTCTTTCGGGTTTTCCTCACGCAGTTCAAAGAGGCCGATTAGGGAGAGTGCGAAGGTTACTATTCCCAAAAAAACGACGGCAAGCGCGGGCGCGCTCAGTCCCTTTAAGCTCCAGAGGTATCCTCCCCACACGAAGAGGGCCAGTCCCCAGAGTGCCGTCGTGAGGAGGAGGTCCTTCTTCCTTTCCTCTTGGAGGAGCAGATAGACTGTTCTGACGGCAAAGCCCGAGAATATAATCGCGGCTGTTACCGTTAGGAGATTCATCGCTACCACCGGAAAAAAGAGAGAAAATCAGGCCCTTCCAACGGCCTCAAGGACGATTTTCCTGAGTTCCTCGGCCTTCTTGAAGGCTGTATCAACGGCGTACATAACCTCCTCGAGTTTGAAGCTTCCGCCCTCTCCCTTCTGAACCGCTGAGATGTGGCCGTTTTCATCGGTGGTTATTGTAAGCCTTCCGTCCATTACACGCTCCTCGTCGAGGTTGGGGTCAACAACCATCGTGTTGCCGATTTTTGCAAACGTAACAGGTATCGGGGTTCTCCTAACGGGGAGGGGCTCGTACTCGTCAAGAATCTTTACCTCTCCGGTTTCTTCATCGTACTCAATTTTTGGAATCCTTGCGCTCAAAAGGGCGGCTATGGCTCCTATTCCGCTCGCATCGAGGAGGTTTCCGTCGTGGTCTAAAACGTGGACGTCGATGAAGATAACCCTGACGAGCTTGCCGGGAACAATGACGAGCTTTTCGAGCTCAACCGCCTCACTTTCCCTTATCCCCCTGTCCACAACACGGGCAAGCTCAATGGCGTTCTCGTCGGGCGGACCGGGCTCGAAGGTTGGCGAAGCCAACGGAACGAGCTCGACGTTGGTCGTCATGACTCCCTTCTCGGGCAAATCCGGAAAAGGCTCGCCGAGGTCAACCTTTATTCCAACGAGAACCTGCGTGTTTCCAAGCTTGACCCAGGCCGAACCCTCGGCCTTCTCTATGACGTTTACCTTTATCTCAATGTCGCGGTAGTCCTCAAAGGAGCGACCGTCAATTCTCTTGCCCTCCCTGAGGAGGTTTATGATGTGGTCGCGCATTATGCTGGCCATGACTTCCATCTCACTCATTTCCGGTCACCTCCTGAGCTATGCGGAGGTATTTTTCTTTGAGCGCTTCCCTCTGCTTCTGGTAAACCGCCTTGGCTCCCTTTATCGCGAGCTTTACGGCCTCTATGAACTCCTCCCTCGTCAGGTAGCCGTCCATCTGAAGGAGCGTTATGTCGTTCTTGAGGGGCATTATGGCGACTGGGACGTCAGCCTCGCCGTAGTTGTCCTCGTCCTTGTTGAGGTCGAGGACTATCTCGCCGTCAATCTTTCCGGCGGCGCACGCGGCAACGAGGTCCCTCATCGGTATTCCGGCGTCCGCGAGGGCAAGCGAGGCCGCGGTTATTCCGGCAACCCTCGTTCCAGCGTCGGCCTGCAGAACCTCTATGAAGATGTCTATCGCCGTTCTCGGGAACATCTCGAGGATTAGGGCCGGCTCAAGCGCGCCCCTTATTACCTTGCTTATCTCGACGCTCCTCCTGTCCGGTCCGGGCTTTTTCCTTTCCTCAACGCTGAAGGGTGCCATGTTGTAGCGGACGCGCAGAATTGCCCTGTCCGGTCTCTGGAGGTGCTTTGGATGAATCTCTCTCGGGCCGTAGACAGCGGCCATTATCTTGTTCTTGCCCCACTCAACGTACGCCGAGCCGTCGGCGTTCTTGAGGATGCCTACTTCCATTTTGATAGGTCTCAATTCATACTTCTTCCTTCCGTCTATTCTCCTACCGTTCTCGTCAATGAGCTTTAAACCCTCAGGTCTGCCCATCATTCCCCTCACCTTCCTCTTCGTCTAGCTGGGGGATTTCCTCAACAACACCCTGCTCCTTGAGCTCGGCGAGTCTTGATAGCAGATACTCCTTCACCCTGTCGGTCAGCCCCTGTGTGTGGCTTTCGCGGTCAACCTTGAGTATTGCCTCTATCGCGAGCTTTTCCAGTTCGCTGTTCTTTCCGCTCACCCAGACCCAGCCGTTCTGGCCCACTATGATTCTCGTTCCGGTGAGCTTCTTAATCATATTAATCATCGAACCGCCCTTGCCTATGAGCCTCGGCACTTTGGAAGGCGTTATCGTGACGAGCTGTCCGCCCCTGAGAGGGCCGCCCTTGAAGGGCATTCCCTTCGTTGTGAGGTCAATCTGGTTTATCTCGTTGAAGGCCTTCACCTTGGCGTATATTATGTCCCCTATGTCGTAAATCTTCCTCAGGTCGGTCTTGAGAAGGTCTATGCGCTCCTCAACGGCATCTTGAACGCGGAGGTTTGCCTGGTAGGGTGCCCCTATGTCAACGGTCCAGTTGGAGAACTTGACGTCCACTATCTTTCCGAGGACGTTGTCCCCGACCTCTGGTATGTAGGGTCCCTCGAGCGGGATGACCCTTATGAGGTCCCCCCTTATCTCGACCAGTCCTATCACCGTTGAGTAAATCCTGTTGCCTTCCCTGAAGGTTCCCCTTCCGTTCTTAAACGGTCCCTGGGCAAGCAACGTCCCAGGGACGACAAGTTCACGGGGTTTTACAAAAATCCTTTTCATAGGCCCTTCCTCTCTATAAGTTTAGTAATTGCCGTGCCCTTTGTAAGGGCGTTGAGCTTCTCATAAAACTCCTCCTCAATCCCGCCCGGAATCTCGATGAGGAACATCCACGAGCCGTCGCTGGCCCACTCCTCGCGCTTTATCGTCCCGAACTTTCTAACTTCGCCGTAGGCCCTTCCAACGTAGTCGCTCGGTATCTTGACCGCTATGATTTTCACCTCGAGTTTCATCGGGAGGATTGGCCTAATCGCCTTGATGACCTTCGGAACCTGCGCTTCCGCGTCCTTGAAGAGGTCAACGTGGACGCCAACCTCTTCCATCGCCCTCAGGATTCTGTCCACCGGGTGCGGATAGCCGGTTCTCGGGTCAACCGCGTGCCTGTGGATTATCGTCGCTATGTAGCGCTTCTTCTCCTCGAGCATCTGCCTTCGTTGCTCCGCGGTTAGCTGAACCTCCCCCTTCTGGAGGATTATTTTAGCGACTTCATAGGGGTCGCTGGTTCCAAAGATTTTCTCCATCTCGTGCTCGCTTGCCTTGTCGCCCTTGTGGGCATCCTTGAAAACGTAGGGAGTTGCGAGAATCTCCTCTATGGGAACGTCCTTGCCCTCCTTGAAGTCCCTCGCAAGGTAGGGGTCAACGAGTATCTCGAAGGTCTCGCCGTGCGTCTTCAGACGGGCGATTACCGCTTTGTCAACGCTAATCGGCATCGCCCGTCACCTCAGTAGTTCTGGTCGAGCTCGGAGTAGTCCTCGGCCTTCTCCTCGACTTCTTCCTCTTTAATTTCCTCAAGGACCTCGTTGAGGTACTTCTCAAGCTCTTCCCTTGGGAGCTTCTTCCAGCGCCTGTCCTCGGTGGTAATATAGGCAACCTCTATCGAGTCTGCGGTTGGCTCTTCAAGGGTCTTTGAGAGCGCCAGTATCGCGAGCTTTATTGCACCGTCCCTGTCAAGGTTCTCGTCGTAGTGCTCCTCGAAGATGGCCATCGCCACGTTCCTTCCGCTTCCTATAGCGACAGCCTTCCACTCGAAGTAGGCACCGCTCGGGTCGGTCTCGTATAGCTCGGGCTTCTCGTTAACGCCCGCCATAAGCAGGGCGGCACCGAAGGGTCTTACGCCTCCATACTGGGTGTGTGCCTGTTTGAGGTCGCATATCTTCTTCACCAGAACGGTGAGCGGAACGGGTTCGCCGTAGGTGAGGCGGTAAATCTGGGCCTCCAGCCTGGCCCTGTCAACGAGAACCCTTGCATCAGCGATGATACCGCTTGGGGCGGCCGCTATGTGGTCGTCAATCTGGAAAATCTTCTCGTAGCTCCTCGGCTCAATGAGCCTGCTCGTGATTCTCTTCTCAACGGCCAGAACGACTCCGTCCTTCCACTTAACTCCTACCGCAGTTGCGCCTCTTTTTACGGCTTCTCTTGCGTAGTTCACCTGAAACAGCCTTCCGTCCGGGCTGAAAACGGTTATCGCCCGGTCGTAGCCGGCTTGCGGTGGCACAAACGCCATTCTACATCACCCCTTATTCCCCACTCCTTTTCGATACTCGCCGGACTTTTCTATTAAGCTTTTCTATTCACCCCTGAGGGCTATAATCGCCATCTTTCTTGCCGTTCTCTTCGCCAGTTCAAGCGGTATGAAAGCCAGCGCGAATATCACGAGGCCCACGTAGGGCGATGCCCTTCCGATGGGCTTGAATATCAGCAACGCAAAGCCGAGCAGGAGCAACACCAGCCCGGCCGAGAGGAATTTCTTGTGAAGTTTTTGGAGCGATTCAAGAGATTCCCCCATGTCACCACCGGGAGCTTTTTTAAGTGAGGGGATTTTAAGCCTTTGGTGTTGCCCATGGAGTGTCCCTTCTGCAGACCCGCAAGGGGCCAGCTCCTCTATGAGAATGACCTGATAAGAATCCTGCTCGACGCTTATCCGGCCAACAGGGGACACCTCCTCGTCGTTCCCAGAAGACACGTCGAGCGCTGGGAAGAGCTGACATGGGAAGAAAAGCTCGCCCTGATATGGAGCATGGAGCTCGCCATGGAAGTTCTGAGGGAGACGCTGAAGCCGGACGCCTTTAACGTCGGCATGAACCTCGGAAGGGAAGCCGGTCAAACGGTTCCCCACCTGCATCTGCACGTCATTCCGCGCTGGAAGGGGGACAGCAGAAATCCGAGGGGAGGCGTCAGAAAGGCCGTCCTCGATTTGGAGGACGAGAACCTCAGCCTCAAAGAAAGGTGGGTGAAGAATCGGCTGGAGGAAAGTAAGGTGGAAGCGCTCCGTGAAGCGTTCAGTAAACGTGGCTCTCGCTCTCCCTGAGGAGTTCCAGCATCTTTAAGAGCTTCTCAACCTCCTCCCGGGAGTAGTGCTCCTCGACGTCGCTTTCGGGGTCGAGTTCCTCCAGTTCCGCCTTAAGCTTTTCCAGGTCCCTCAGGTCCTCCTGAATCTCTATCGCCCGCTGGGCGAACTCATAGCTCGTAAACGGGCTTTCGAATATTCTCTGCTGGTTCGCCACGAGCGCAATTTTAAGGTGACCTATGGTTTCATCTAACACTTCAAGCAGTTCCCTGACCTTCATGGACTTTCCTTGGGGTCAGGGTATATAAGCTTTCATCGAAAATCTTTCGAGCCAGTGGCAAGGAAGCTGAAGGCAGAGTTTTAACCCTCCAGCTGTATTTGACTCGGTGGTGCTATGGAGGCTGTTAAGGCTTACCCTTCTGATTCAGCCGATGTGAAAGGCGAAAAGCGAGAGAAGAAGCTTCTCATGGGAAACGAGGCGATAGCCTACGGCGCCCTTGAAAGCGGTGTCGTTTTCGCCACTGGCTACCCCGGAACGCCCTCAACCGAAGTGATAGAGACGATAGCGAGGCTCAAGCCAGAAGTTTTTGCCGAGTGGGCGCCCAACGAGAAGGTTGCCCTTGAGGAAGCCGCGGGAGTGGCCTATACTGGCTTGAGGGCGCTCGTAACCATGAAGTGCGTCGGTCTGAACGTTGCCGCGGACCCGCTTATGAGCCTCGCATATTCAGGCGTCGAGGGCGGTCTTGTAATCCTCGTGGCGGACGACCCGGGACCGCACACCTCTCAAACGGAACAGGACGACCGCTACTACGGCAAGCTCTCGCTTCTGCCCGTCCTCGAGCCTGCCGACCCGCAGGAAGCCCACGACCTGATTAAGTACGCCTACGAGCTGAGCGAGCGCTATAAGGTCCCCGTTATATTCAGAACCACCACGAGGGTTAACCACACGACGGCCGACGTGGAGGTCGGCGAGTTCATCGAGCTGAACAGAAAGCCCGTCTTCAAGAAGGACATCGAGCGCTACGTTAGAGCCAGCATGGAGGGCAACAGGAAGAGGCACAGGTGGCTCAACGAGACCCTGGCGAAGATTGAGGAGGAGTTCAACTCGATGCCCTTCAACTGGGTCGAGGGGAGCGGTAGAATCGGAATAATCGTCGAGGGTGTGCCCTACAACTACGTGAGGGAGGTTCTTCCAAAGATTAACGCGGATTTCAAGGTTCTCAAGCTCTCAACGCCCCACCCGCTCCCGAGGAAGCTCGTTGTGGACTTTCTGAAGGGCGTTGACTACGCAATTGTAATAGAAGAAGGTGCACCTTTCCTCGAGGAGGAGGTCAAGATAGCCGCCTACGAGGCCGGCTTGAACGTTCCAATCTACGGCAAGAGAACAGGTTATTTACCGCTTGAGGGCGAATTAACGCCTTCCCTCGTCAGGAACGCCCTCCTCAGGCTAATCGGCGAAAGCGAGGAAACCTACGAGAAGCCGGAGGAGGTGAAGCTCGCTGAAAGCCTCGCTCCGAAGAGACCGCCGGTAATGTGCCCCGGCTGTCCGCACAGGGGAAGCTATAGAGCTGTTCTGGACGCCCTCCGCGACCTCAAGCTCGGCCGCTATTCCATCCCGATACACGGCGACATAGGCTGCTACGCCCTCTCGCTCCTGCCCCCGCTCGAGGCCATCTGGACCGAGTACGTCATGGGCGCGAGCATAAGCCTTGCCAACGGCCAGAGCGTGGTAATGGACAAGAAGATAATCGCGACAATCGGTGACTCAACGTTCTTCCACAACGGAATTCAGCCGCTGGTGGATGCCGTCTACAAGAACCTGAACGTTCTGGTGATGATACTCGACAACAGAACCACCGCGATGACCGGCCACCAGCCGCACCCCGGAACCGGCGGCAGCGAAACCGGCAGGAAGTTCAACGAGATTGACATCGAAGCGTTAGTCAAAGCTCTGGGGGTCAAGTACGTCAAGACCGTTGACCCCTACGACCTCAGGGCCACGAGGGAGGCGATAAAGGAGGCCATGCAGGTTGAGGGACCGGCCGTCATAATAGCGAGGCGCGAGTGCGTCATTCCCGTCATAAGGCGCGGTGAGATAGGCGAGATACCGAAGGTTATAGAGGACAAGTGCACTGGCTGTAAGGCGTGCATACTCCTGACCGGCTGTCCGGCGCTCGTCTACGACCCCAAGACAAACAAGGTCAGAATAGATGGCCTGCTCTGTACGGGCTGTGGTGTCTGCAACCAGACGTGCCCGTTCGACGCGATAAAGTTCCCGAGCGAGCTGGAGAAGGGGGCTTAGCCCCCTTACTCCCTCCAAACCTCAAGAACCATGAAGCGCCTCACGAGCGGGTTCGGGTAGAGCTCCCAGCCGATTCCCTCTGTTTCGGCCTCGATTTCCCCGAAGAGACCGCCCTCTCGTGGGTCGAGGCTCTCACCGTAGATTTTTCCGGGCCTTATCTCGACCTTCATGTAGCGCGGGAGGCCGACTATCGCTTTCCCTTCCTTCCTCGCGTACTCGATGGCCCACTTCGCCGTGTACAGGCCAGCGTAGATTTCCGCTATCCTAACCGGGACGCTCGACTTGCCGATGGCGATTATCTCTATCCCCGTTTCCTCCCAGAACTTCTTCGCCAGCGGCTGGAGGTCCTTCGCGAGGTCTTTCCAGACTTCCTTCCCGCGGTCGGTTATCGTTAAAGCATCAATCGTTGGCTCGTCGAGCTTTCTTACCTCTATCCCGCCGATTGTCGAGTCGAGGTGGATGACATCCGGCTTGACCTCCATCGCAAGCTCAACCGCGAGGAACGCCTCGTCCCTGATGGCCTGCCTTCCGCTCATGTCGTAGTCAAAGGGGTTGGCGTACTTCACCCTGCTGAGCGTCGCCGTTCTGTAGGGCTTCTCAACCAGCACTGCGGCGGTCGCTATTAGGCCTATCGGCTCGTAGTCTTCGGTCAGCAACGCACCGCCTGTATCGGCTGAAACAATCCTCATGGCAACCACCGTTAACGACCAATTACCGATATACTCTGGCGTCGTATTCCCTTCAGGTGATGTGTATGAACGCCGGTCCGGTTTATGAAACTTTGGGATACTACATAGAGAACCTGTCGAGGGGACTTCACTTGGCCACCGCGAGGGGGGAGCTGTACCTCGTGGAGGACGATGCCCACCTGACCCCTCCTGGCAGGCCCTCCACGATAAGCGTTTTCCTCAGAGAGGAAACCCTCGAAGTCGTGAGCTTCTGGGGAAGGCGAAGGGACGGCCTCAGGGTGAAGGGCGTTCCCATTAGGGTTAGGTACGAGAGAATCCGGGGAATAGTGGAGGTTACGCTCGATGCAGATAGGGGA
>NZ_JAMONU010000191.1 GCF_027066465.1 Thermococcus sp. | reverse complement strand
AAGTCGAGCGGAGGAGTTTGTTCTCAACGCCGAGCCCGTCGAGCCTCTCCTTAATCATCTCGACGCTCTCAACGAGTTCCCTCGAGCCCTGAATCCTGTGGAACTCCGCTATCTCGGAAATCTCCTTCAGAACGCGCTCCGGGCTGAGCCGGACGTCGGGCAACTTCATAAAGACCACCGTATTAACGTGGAGAAATAGACTATAAAAGGCTAATCCTCAAGGCGGAGCATCTTCGGCGGCTCGAGGTGCCTGAGGGAGTCGAGAAACTCCGGCGGGAGCACGAGCTTGACCCTGCCGAGGAACTCGAGGTAGTCCCTCTCGATTTTCAGGGGGGCTTTCTCAGCTTCTCGCTCCCCGCTTTTTCCGTAGGTGGAGGCCTTTGTCTTCTCCTCTCCCCCGGACTCCTTGGCAAGTCCTTCGTAGAGCATCTCCTCCCGGGCTTTCCTTCCCTCCTCTTTTCCCCGGCGGTAGGCTTCCTTAACGAGTTCGTAGATGCCCAGCTCCTCAGCCTTCCGGTACAGCTCCTCCCTCTTTTTCCTGACCCATTCCGCCCACTCACTGTGTCCCCTCAGGCCGATGAAATAGCCGAAGCGGTATGCCTCCTCCAGGAGGGCTTTTCTGCTCCTCATATCGGGGCCTCCGGGTAGACAACGATTCCCTCCGTTGTGAAGCGCATCCTCTTAAGGTTGCTGTCGTGCGGGACGCCGCGCATCTTGAGTATCTGCAAAGCTCGAACCATCTGGTAGTTTCTCATGAAGTGGTGGAGCACTATGACGCCGTCGGCCAGGTAGTACTCGTCGGTGTACTTCTCGGAGCTGAGCATTTCCGAAAGGAGCAACGTCGTCGCCCCAATCGAGCGGAGGAGTCTTATAAAGAGACCGAGCGCTTTCTTTTTTCCAGATGGGTTGCTGACAAAGGACTCAAAGAGGCTGAAGGAGTCTATGACGACCCTCTTGGCGTTCTCCCTCTTGATTAGCTCGACGAGAAGGGTGAAAAGCTCGTCCCACGTAAGCTCCCTTCCCGCGTTCAGCAGAATCTCGCCGAGGTCGTAGAAGGCTATTTTACCCGACTGGAAGTGCTCGAGGATTCCGAAGTTGTACCTCAGCATGTCCTTGATTAGAACGTCCTGGGGTTCGAACAGGGACACAAAGAGGCCCTTTTCGTCGTTTCTGGCCCCTTCAACGAGGAACTGAACTCCAAAGGTTGTCTTGCCGCTACCGGGTGGGCCCGTTACGAGGTACACCCGGCCCTCGAGGAAGCCTCCCCCTATGAGCTTGTCGAGTCCCTGAACGCCGGTCGAGACCCTGTCGAGTCCCTTGAGAAGCTCGCCCACGTACATTCTCCAAACACCTCTAAAATCTATTGCAGAAAAACCAATATTAAAAGTTAATGGTTGGAAGCTCTCTAACCCCATGTCACGTGCCTGTTGAAGGCGAAGCGGACTATGAACGAGGCGCCGATTCCGATGAGGTTGGCTATGAGGTAGTGCAGGCCGAGCCACACGAGGGGAACGTATATCGCCCACTGAACGAGGGCGCCTGTAAGGGCGGCCATGTGGAAGCTCACCAGCCTCTTCCAGAGGGGCTTCCTCTTCAGGTCTCTGAACGTCCAGAGGTCGTTCCACAGGAAGTTGTTGAGTATCGCCAGCTCGGTAGCCGGAACGTTGGCGACGTACTTGCTGAGGCCGAGGTGAACAAAGAGCCAGAGGAAGCCCTCATTGACGAGGATTCCCGAGAGGCCCACGAGCGAGAACTTTATCAGCCTGTCCAGCTCGCCCTCCCAGCGCATGAGCCGATAGAGGTGCCTCAGGTAGTTGAGCATCGTCTTCCCGCTCAGCTTGCTCTCTCCCGCTTTTCTCAGGCCGAAGACGAAGGGAACCTCGACAACCTTCCGGTAGTTGCCCTTGATTAGAATCTCCATGAGGATTTTGAAGCCAACTGGGTTCAGCTCGACGCCCTCGACAACCTCACGCCTTAAGGCGAAGAAACCGCTCACTGGGTCCTTTATGTCCCTTATTTTCGGAAGGGCGAGGCGGCCGAGCATTATCGCGGCCCTTGAGATCAGCTTTCTATACCAGTACCAGTTCTTAACACCGCCGCCGGGAACGTATCTGCTGGCTATCGCTATATCAGCCCCTTCCTCTATCGCCTTCAGAAGCTCGGGGATTACCTCGGGGGGGTGCTGCAAATCCGCGTCCATCACGACAAAAACGTCGCCGGTTGCCTCCTTAAACCCCCTGATTACAGCGGAGGATAGGCCCTTTTCGTCGGTTCTCCTGATTACCTTAACGGGATACTCCTTCGAGAGTTCTTCGGCAAGCTTCCACGTTTCGTCCGGTGAATCGTCGTCAACGATGATTATCTCGTAGTCGTAGCCCTTCAAAGCCTGAGAGATTCTCTCGAAAAGCTCTGGGAGGTTCTCGCGCTCGTTGTACGTTGGGACGATGACGCTGACCTTCACTCCACACACCCCGCCGTAGTAGTCCGTAAACTTTATAAGCCCTGCGAAGTCCCTTAAGAGCGGGTATGGGGCCGTGGGGTAGCTTGGCCTATCCTTCCGGCTTCGGGAGCCGGAGACCCGAGTTCAAATCTCGGCGGCCCCACCAGTTCTCTATTCGAGTCCTAGAAGCTCCCTGACGGTTTTTCTCACGGCTTCGTAGCTGTTCAGCCTCGGCCTCCAGCCGGTTTTCTTGGCCTTCTCTATGCTGAGGCGCATGAACTTGACGTCCCCCTTCCAGCCGCGGCCGCCGTCAACGCCGCCGGTAAAGACGAACTCTGGGTTCAAACCCATCTCCTCGCTGACGATTTCGGCTATCTCCCTCACCGTTATCCAGTCGTCGTTGCCTAGGTTGTAGTAGTCGACGATGTCGCTTCCCTTTCTGAAGTGCTCGAATACATGAAGCATGCCCTCAACGGTGTCGCTAACATGGAGGTAGCTCTTCCTCTGGGTTCCGTCGCCGAGTATCTCGAGCCTCTCGGGGGTTCTCCTCAGCTTGTTTATGAAGTCGTATATGACGCCGTGGTTGGAGCGCTTGCCGATTATGTTGGCGAGCCTGAAAACCAGCGCCCTGAAGTCAAAGGTGTGGGCGTAGCCGCTTATCATGGCCTCGGCGGCGAGCTTTGCCCCTCCGTAAACGCTTATGGGCTTCAGGGGGCCGTAGTCTTCTGGAGTTGGGATGACACTTACCTCACCGTAAACGGTTGAAGAGCTCGTGAAAACGAGGTATTCAACGTCGGAACCCTTCAGGGCCTCAAGGAGGTTGTATGTTATCAGAACGTTCGTCTCGTAGAGGAGCTCGGGACTCTGGGAGCCGATTCTGACTTCCGGATTCGCGGCAAGGTGGAACACAACGTCAACCCCTTCAACGGCCTCTCTAACGACGTTGAGGTTTCGCATGTCCCCCTCTATGAACTCAAAGCGCTCGCTTCCCAGCCATTGCCTGAGGTTCTCCAGGCTTCCAGCGCTGAGGTCGTCGAGAACCCTGACGTCGTGTCCGAGCTCCATGAGCCTATCAACTAGGTGAGAGCCTATGAACCCTGCACCACCAGTAACCAGAATCCTCATGACTTCTCCCCGCAGAAGCTTCTTTAATGACTATTATTAACCTTTGGGAAAATCTTTTGTATTGGTTTGATAGCCATGTTTCAGGTGGGAGCATGAAAGTCCTTATTATGGCGGGTGGCTACGCGACCAGGCTCTGGCCCATAACGAAGGGGAGGCCGAAGGCTCTGCTGCCGCTGGGAAATAAGAGAATAATAGACTACATCCTCGAAAAGGCCCTCAAGTTGAAGCTACCAGTGTACATATCAACAAACAAGCTCTTTGAGGGTCATTTCCTGCCGGTTGCGAAGGAGTACAGTGTGGAGCTT
Organism: Thermococcus sp.; assembly: GCF_027066465.1. GTDB lineage: Archaea > Methanobacteriota_B > Thermococci > Thermococcales > Thermococcaceae > Thermococcus. The sequence goes on along the minus strand of NZ_JAMONU010000191.1, from coordinate 1,866 downwards.
ATAGTCGAGAACACCCTCCGTGAGGAGGAGAAGCTCGGCACGATAGGAGCCATGAGAGAAGCCGTGGAGCAACTCGGGCTTGACGAGTACCTCGTCATAGCCGGGGACAACGTGTTTTCGTTCTCACTCGTCGAGTTTCTCGAAAGGTTCCGCTCGCACGGAAGGACGCAGATAGCCGTGTACGACGTCGGCGACAGAAGGCTCGCGTCGAGGTACGGGGTCGTCACTTTGGAAGGGGACAGGGTCGTGGAGTTCAGGGAGAAGCCAGCGGAGCCGTCTTCGACCCTCGTCAGCACGGGGGTGTACGCCTTTCCCAGGAGGGTCATCAAAATGCTCGGGGAATACCTGACCACAGGAAACAGGGACTCCCCCGGCTACTTCGTCCAGTGGCTTCTTGCCAAGGGTGAGGAGATTAGAGCGTTTCCGTTCTCTGACTACTGGTACGACATAGGCTCAGCCGACAGCTATCTTGAAGCTTTGAGAACCCTCCTCAGGGAGAGCCACGTTGAGGCATCCGAGCTGAGCCCCTATTCGAAGGTCATACCCCCAGTCGTCATCAAGAGGGGAGCCAAGATTCTCGGGCGCTCAATAATCGGCCCCTTCGCCTACATCGGGGAGAACTGCGTCATAGAGAACTCCGACGTGAGCGACTCAATAGTGTTCCGCGACACCGTAATACGGGACTCCACGATATGGCGGTCAATAATAGACGAGAAGTGCGAAATCAGAAACCTCGAGCTGAGGAAAAGTTTGGTCGGCGGACACGCAAAAATCCAGAGGGGAGAATGATGAAGGTAAACCCTGCCAAACTTTCAAGGTTTCAGGAAATGCTTCTTACCCCAAAGTACGCCCTCTTATTGCTCGTTTTCATAGCGTCAGCGTTCAGACTCCTCCCAATGAGGTTCAGATACCTCCTCGGCTACGACCCCTACTTCCACCTCGCCTACATCCGCTACGCTTTGAGTCACGGCTGGGTGAACTTCTTCCCCTACGCCCTCGGCCCATGGGGCATTCTGATGAAAGGCATCCACCCCTTGGGACTGTGGATGACGCCGGCGGTCGTTTACAAACTATTGAGGCCCTTCGGGGTTTCCCTCTTCAACGCGTTCCGCGTGACCCCCGTAATCTTCGGTGTCCTAACCGTAATCTTCGTTTACTTCGCCGTCCTCAAACTCTACGGAAAAAAGGAGGCGTTTCTATCTGCACTTTTAATGGCAGTGGCCTTCGGCCACATCTTCCGTTCGATGGCCGGCTACTACAGGGGAGACAACTACATGCTCTTCTGGTACGGTGCGGCGTTTCTTTCGATGGCAGCTGGTCTGAAGGCCTTTGAGAACGCCAGCTGGAAAGGCAGGAGAGCAGTCCTCACCGCAACACTCCTGCTCCTTCCAGGCATCTTTGCGGGCCTGTCATCGGCCTTCTGGAGCGCTTACTACCCAATATTCGTCTTCATTTGGGCGAACGCGCTGACACTCTCACTGGGGGCCTTTATCCTCGGAAAAAAGAACGTCCTCATCTCGGCCCTCCTCTTGACCCTTTCCCTCGTCATTGGGGTTTTTATAGCGAACTCCATAGGGGCGGTGCTCGGCTACGGGATGGCCGGATACAATCACGGACTGGCCAGAACGCTCGCCCGTGAGCTCGGCCTGAGCCTGACGTTCATAAGGGACGCGTTCTTAATGGGCTTTCTAACGTACATGGTTCCGGTGGCGCTCGGAATCATAGGCGTCTTCTGGGTCTCCTCGAGGTCTGGGATGAGGACAAAGCTCATGGTACTTGGGGCAATTGCGCTGGCCGTTCTGGTTCTCGCGCTCCACTACAGGGACGTCATTGAGAGCATTTTGAGAATGTTTTCGAGCTTTCCGA
>NZ_JAMONU010000190.1 GCF_027066465.1 Thermococcus sp. | reverse complement strand
CGTGTACTTCCTGTAGAGAACGTCGCAGTCCTCGCCCTCAAGCTCCTCGACGCTCGCGTTGAAGTTTGCCTTTATGACCCTGTCAACGCCGTTCACTATCTCCATCGCTATGTCGTAGCTCCTGTCCCCGATGACCATTGGGGGGCAGATGTGCTCCATGTTGTGTTTATCGAACTTGTGGAAGCTCTCCGGAATGATAACGACGTCGTACTTCATGGACACCACCGGAATAGGAAGGAAGCGGAGGTTTAAAAGCCTGTCTCATCCGGACTGGGGCTTTCCACAGTTCTTCTGAATGAACCTGACCGTTAGGTAGACGAAGGCGCTCAGCCAGAGGAAACTCCCGAGGGGAAACGCCCACATAAACTCAAAGCCGAGCAGACACGAGACCAGCCCGCCGAGGAACAGGGCCCAGAATAGCCTGTCCTTCCAAATCCCCATGCTACCATCTCCGGAGCTCACTAATGAAAGTTGTAAAAAGAGATTAAAAGGCTTGCGCCTCATTAAGTGCTGGCCCAGATTGGTATGCCGGCCTGGATGAGCCTCTCGAGTTCCTTGCCTATCGGGGTGCTCTTGCTGACCTTGACGAGGCCCTTCTTGTTGGGCGTCGCGGTGAAGACGTACTGCTCGCCGCCGTAGAACTTGAGCGGCTTCTTCGCGTAGTCAGGCGAGACGCGAAGGACAATCGTTTTCTTCTTCTCCTCGACCTCGACGGGTATCTTCTCCTTGGGCTTTTCAGCCTCGCGCTCGGCGAAGCTCTTGACGTCTATGCTTATGCCTATCCTCTTCTCCAGCTCGGTTATCCTCTTGCCCTTCTTGCCGATTATCGTTGGAATGTCGAACTCATCTGCATAAATTACGGCCTTGTGCGGGCTGACTATCTCGACCTCGGTGTAAACGTCGGGCAGGAACTTCTTAATTTCCTGCTTGAGCCTCTTCTCTGCCAGCCTCAGTGCCGGGGCCTTCTCCTCCTTCTTGACCGGAACGACGCTTATCTCCTCGCCGTAGGTGTAGATTTCGTACTCAAGCTCCCCAGTCTCGAAGTCCCTGACCTCTATGACCGGCCTCGCCAAATCCTCTTCCTTCATTCCGCTCGGGACCTTAACGAGGTATTCAAGGGTTAGAACCTTCGCAACTCTGCCCGCCTTGATGAAGAGAACCGTATCGACTATCTGCGGTATCATTCCGAGCTCGACCCTTCCGATGAAGCGCTGTATCGCGTCTATCGGCTTCGTCGCGTGGACCACTCCGACCATTCCGACGCCCGCCAAACGGAGGTCGGAGTAAATCTTGAAGTCACTCGTCTTCCTCATCTCGTCGAATATCGTGTAATCGGGCCTGACGAGGAGCAGTATGTCGCCGGTGAGCTCCATCTTGCCGTTCAAAGCCGTATATTGTGTTATTTCCTCGCTCACCTGCAGGTCGCGGGGCTTTTCCATCGTCTTCACTATCTTGCCCATGCTCGCGTACCACTCAGCTAAAGCCTGGGCAAAGGTCGTCTTTCCCTCACCGGGAGCACCGGCTATGAGTATTCCCTCGGCCCTGTCCTTGAGCCTCTTCAAAAGCCTCTCACTCAGCTCGTAGTCCTCTATGCTGAGTTTTTTAACCGGCCTGACCGCGGTAATCTCTATCCTGTCGGCGAAGGGCGGCTTGGCTATGACGATGCGGTAGTTTCTGAGCTGGACGACGGTAGCTCCGGGCTCGTCGAGTTCTATGAAGCTGTCTGGCTCCCTCTTCGCCCTCTCAACAACGTCGTCGGCTATCTCCTCCAGCTCCTCGTCGCTCAGCGGTTCGTCGCGGATTGGGACGAGCCTCCACTCGCCGGGCTTCCCCTTCTTGGCGAGGGGCTTAACCCCAGCCTTCAGGTGGACGCTCATCGTCGTCTCGTCGAAGAAGTCCTCGAGGCGGTGACGAACCTCCTTCTTGGCGGTTAAATAAATCACGTCGATGCCCTTAGCTATAGCTATGTCCCTCTGTACCTGGTCGCCGGTGATTAGCGTTGCGTTGAGTTGCTTTGCCGTCTCGCGGACCATGTGGTCTATCTCGCCGGCTTTGGCCCGTCTAATCTGCCAGAGTTCGGGCCTCTCGCCGTAGAACTCAAGGAGTATCTCTCCCCTGTCCGCCATGTCGCGGAGCTTCTTGAGTTCCTCAAGGCCGGTATGTCCTATCGCCTTTCCCTCGTTGGCCTGGTGCTCTATCTCGGCAACTACAGCTTCAGGAACGACGACCTTGACCTTCTCACCGATTGTTGAGAGGAACTGGGTTAGCCTGCCGTCAACTATCACGCTCGTGTCTGGGACAAAGACCTTCATACCTCTCACCGCTTCCCCCTGAGGCTAAAGGTTCATAAAGGTTTAGGCCAACCTTAAAGGGGTGGGAGAATGGGCAGATTGATTTCTATCGCGAGCGGAAAGGGTGGAACGGGAAAAACCACCACCACCGCGAACCTTTCCATAGCCCTCGGAAAGATGGGGTACAAGGTTCTGGCGGTTGATGCCGACCTGACGATGGCAAATCTGAGCCTTGTCATGGGTATAGACGATGCGGAAACAACCATCCACGACGTTCTCGCCGGGACGGCCAGTATTAACGACGCAATCTATGCGACGAGCTACGAGAACGTTTACCTGGTTCCAGCGGCCGTTGACTGGGAGCACGTTATAAAGGCGGACCCCAGAAGGCTTCCCGAGACGATAAAACCCCTCAAGCCCCACTACGACTTCATCATAATCGACTGCCCGGCCGGGCTTCAGATGGACGCTATGAACGCGATGATGAGCGGTGAGGAGGTAATCCTCGTAACAAACCCGGAGATATCTTGCATAACCGACACCATGAAGGTCGGGATAGTCCTCAAAAAGGCCGGTCTGGCCGTTCTCGGCTTCGTCCTCAACCGCTACGGCAGGAGCGATAACGACATCCCGCCGGAGGCCGCAGAGGAGGTCATGGAAGTCCCGCTTTTGGTTGTCGTTCCGGAGGACCCGAAGGTCAGAGAAGCTACACTTGAGGGAATCCCGGTCGTCGAGTACGCCCCCGACTCCGACGGTGCGAAGGCCTTCTTCGAGCTTGCGGAGACCGTCGTAAGGATAGCGGGCTTCAAGGCGAGGGTGATGAGATGATTCTGACGTTCATAGGCACCGCCGGGAGCGGGAAGACAACCTTAACGGCCGAGTTTGGAAGGTACCTCGAGGAGAACGGCTACTCGGTCTCGTACGTCAACCTCGACACGGGCGTTAGGAAGCTCCCCTACCGGCCGGACGTCGATGTGCGCGACGACGTTACCGCATGGGAGCTCATGGAAGAAGGTTTGGGTCCCAACGGGGCGATTGTTAGGAGCTATGACCTTCTCGTTCCGAAGGTCAACGAGTACGCCGAGAGAATCAGGGAACTCGACGGAAAAAGCGACTACGTTCTCATAGACACCCCCGGCCAGATGGAGACCTTCCTCTTCCACGAGTTCGGGGTAAAGCTCATGGAGGCCTTTCCCGACGCCCTCGGCGTCTATCTCTTCTCGCCGGAGATACTGAGGAAGCCGACCGACTTCTGCTTCGCGCTCTTCTTCGGCCTCATGATAGACCTCAGGCTCGGTATAACGACCGTTCCGGCGCTTAGTAAAGTTGACACGGCCAACGCTGACGAGCTGAGGAAGTACCTCGACGACGCTGAGTATTTAACCGCGAGGCTCAAGCTCGAACCTTCAACCCAAGGGCTTTTAGCGTACAAACTCTGCTCAACGCTTCCGGAGCTGGCCCCGCCGACGAGGGTTCTCTACCTCTCAGCAAAAACGCGCGAGGGCTTTGACGAGCTGGAGACGGTGGCTTATGAGCATTACTGCACCTGCGGGGACCTTACGTGAACGAGCGTTCAGAGTGCCCTTCTTTTCCTGCAAACTCTAACAAGTGGGAAGGCCAAAGCCTTTTCTTGCCCCGGTTGAACTAAAGTGGGTGGGAGCATGTGCCTGATTGCAGGGGGCGTTCAGGAGAACATCAGGGAAGCGCTGATTAAGATGGCGCTTGCGGGAAAACACAGGGGACCGGATGGCTTCGGCGTTTGGACCGACGAGGGAACGCTTAAGTCGGGCGACTTCTCAAGGCTGGGCGAGGTTCCGAACGGGAGGATAGGCCTGCTCCAGTGCAGACTGGCAATGACCGGCTCCAAGACCTTCATTCAGCCCTTTGTTAACGAGCTGGCCCTCGTCCACAACGGTGAAGTCTACAACCACTCCCGGATTCGGGATTTCCTTGAGGGAAAGGGCGTCTCCTTTGAGAGCGACGTTGACAGCGAGGTAATCCTCCGCCTAATCGAGTTTTTAAGGGGCAAGGGTTTGAGCTTCCCCCACGCGGTTAAAGAAGCAATGCGCTGGCTTGAGGGCGACTACGCGGTGGCCTTCTCCGACGGGGAGATGATTTACTTATTCCGGGACCCTGTTGGAGTTAGACCCCTCTACTTCTCGCCCAACGGCTTCTTCGCCAGCGAGAGGAAGGTTCTCTGGGCGATTGGGGAGAGGGCAATCCCCGTTGAACCCGGCGAGCTCGTGGTTCTTGGAGAGGGAATCCGGCGCGCGAGGCTTTTCTCCCTCGAGAAATTAAAAAGAGGTAGCACAGGAGGGAAGGGCCTCCTTAAGGGACTCGAAAACGTTCTCGACTACGCGGTAAAGCTTAGAAGTGCCCAAAGAACGGGAATCCTCTTCTCCGGCGGGCTTGACAGCACCCTCATTGCTTACCTCGCTTCAAGGCATTCGGACGTTGTCCTCTACACGGCAGGAACCGAGGACAGCCCAGATTTGGAGTGGGCGAGGAAAGTGGCAGATTATTTCGGCTGGGAGCTGAGGGAGAGGGTTTTTGATTTGGAGGACGTAGAAGAGGCCGCCAGAAAGGTCATCTTTGCCATAGAGGAGCCGAACCCGATGAACCTCGCCATAGGCCTGCCCCTTTACTTCGCCACCGGGCTTGCCGGAGAAGACGGTGTGAGGGTCCTTCTCAGCGGACAGGGGGCGGACGAGCTCTTCGGGGGCTACGCGAAGTACATCGAGAGGCCGGAGCTCATGTGGGAGGACCTGCTCAACATAGCCGAGCGGAACCTCGCAAGGGACGACAAGGTAGCGATGCTGAACGGCGTCGAGGGACGCTTCCCCTTCCTCTCCCTCCCGGTCGTCGGCATAGCGCTGAGAACCCCGGTGGGACTCAAGATAGCCGAAGGAGAGCGGAAGGTAATCCTCAGGAGGCTCGCCTTAGGACTGGGAATTCCGGAGTGGATAGCGAATCGGGAGAAGAAAGCCGCCCAATACGGCAGCAGGGCGCAGAAGCTCCTCGAAAAGCTCGCGAAGAGGGAAGGGCTCTCGCTGAGAGAACTCGCCGAAAAACTCTTCCGCGAGACCTTTCCAAACGCTTTTTAACTCCCTTTTCCAATCCCAGCACATGAGAATCCTCATGGTCGGCCACTATCCACCCCACGGCGGGGGCGTTGCGAGGCACCTTGACAACCTCGTCAGGGAGCTTAGGCGAGAGCACGAGGTCCACGTTCTCACCTACGGCCCGGTCAAGCCGAGGGACTTCGAGAGGAATTTGGTTCACCAGGTTAGAGTTCCACCGGTTTACGGGCTGAGGGGGACGAGCTTCGCGTTTTTAGGTGCGAGGAAGATAGTTCAGCTCCACAGGCGCTTCAGGTTCGATATAATCCATGCCCACTTCGTTGGAACGACAAGCTTCGCCGGGGTTCTGGCGAAGGAACGGCTCAACCTTCCGCTCGTGGTT
>NZ_JAMONU010000189.1 GCF_027066465.1 Thermococcus sp. | reverse complement strand
TCGGTCAGCTTCCTTATCGTTCCGCCCATTCCTATAACGCAGTCGTCCGGATGAGGCTCGATGCAGAGGATTTTGTCCGCTCCGTCGAAGGGGTTGCCCAGGTCGAACTCAAGAACCTCGTCGAGCAGTCTCTTGAAAGCCGTCTCAAAGTCGTTCACGTCCTCGAACATTCCGCTCACCTCGAATTATAAAGGACACCGAATTTATAATCAAAGGCCAGAATATAAAAAGGTTTCAGTTGGGAGGCAAACCTTTAAAATTAACGCCCGTAGTGGTAACGGTGATGGAAATGGAGGAGCTGGTCGAGGTCAAAATCCCGAAGAGCCTCTACGACAGGATAAAGGAGCGCGTTGAAGAAGCCGGATTCGAGAGCGTTGACGAGTACGTTACCTACGTCCTCAGAGAGGTCCTTGCAAACCTCGAGGAGGAAGAGGAGGAAGTCTTCAGCGAGGAGGAGGAAGAGAAAGTCAAGGAGCGCCTCAGGGCCCTCGGCTACCTCGACTGATTCCGTTTCTTTTGGTTAAGTGAACTGAGGTGGTAGAATGGTCTCAAAGCCCCACGGCGGAAAGCTCGTCAGGCGCATCGTCGCCGAGAGAACCCGCGAGAGGATTTTGAGTGAGCAGAGTGAATACCCCCGCGTTCAGATTGAGCACGGCCGCGCCATAGACATCGAGAACATCGCCCACGGCGTTTACTCTCCGCTTAAAGGCTTCCTCACGAGCGACGACTTCGGGAGCGTTCTCAACGAGATGCGCCTGAGCAACGATTTGCCCTGGACGATTCCGATTGTCCTCGACGTTGAAAAGCCAAACTTCGACGAGGGCGATGCAATCCTCCTCTACTACGAGGACCTCCCGGTAGCGAGGATGCACGTCGAGGAAATCTACACCTACGACAAGAGGGAGTTCGCGGTCAAGGTCTTCAAGACAGATGACCCGGCACATCCAGGCGTTGCAAGGGTCATGAACATGGGCAATTACCTGGTCGGCGGTGAAATCGAGCTTCTCAACGAGGTCCCAAATCCGTTCGCGAAGTACACCCTGAGGCCGGTTGAAACGAGGGTTCTCTTCAAGGAGCTCGGCTGGAAGACGATAGTGGCCTTCCAGACGAGGAACGTCCCGCACCGCGGCCACGAGTACGTGCAGAAGGCCGCTTTAACCTTCGTGGACGGACTCTTCGTGAACCCGGTCCTCGGGAGGAAGAAGAAAGGTGATTACAAGGACGAGGTCATAATAAAGGCCTACGAGGCCCTGTTCAGGCACTACTATCCAAAGGACAGTGCGACCCTCGCAACGGTTCGCTACGAGATGCGCTACGCTGGGCCGAGAGAAGCCATACACCACGCCATAATGAGGAAGAACATGGGGGCGACGCACTTCATCGTTGGCAGGGACCACGCGGGTGTTGGAAACTACTACGGCCCCTACGAGGCTTGGGACCTCTTCGATGAGTTCCCCGACCTCGGCATAACCCCGATGTTCATAAGGGAAGCGTTCTACTGCAAGAAGTGCGGCGGAATGGTCAACGCCAAGATATGCCCGCACGGCGAGGAATTCCACGTCCACATAAGCGGAACCAAGCTCAGGAAGATGATAATGGCAGGGGAAAAGCCGCCGGAGTACATGATGCGTCCGGAGGTTTACGAGGTCGTCAGGAGCTTCGAGAACCCCTTTGTGGAATGAGGCGAAACGTTATTACCCTTCTCATCCATCTTTTATCGGTGGGACTGATGGAGGAAGTCGAGGTAGTTTATGAGAACGGCGTCTTCAAGCCGTTGAAGAAGGTGAGCCTCAAGGAGGGAACTCACGGTAAGGTAATCGTCGAGCTTGGGTTAGCGGACATCATTGAGAAATTCAGCGAGAAAGTTGAGAAAGACGCCCTCAGGGAGTTCTTGGGGGAGAGGTTTTAAATAAGAAGGCCCTTGAATCCAATGAGGTGAGTTAGGTGAACCTAATCGTCCACCACTGGGACACGGACGGAATCACTTCAACGGCACTTCTCGTGAAGGCGCTTAACCTCGATGACTTTACCAACATGACCTCTGAGATAGGAGAGTTCCTCTTCGACGAGAGAATCTGGAGGGCAATCGAAAGGGCCGAGAGGCTCTACGTTCTGGACTTCAACGTTCCGAGCGAGGTCGAGAGGGTTAAAGTTCCCACGCTCTTCATCGACCACCACAGCCAGCCGAGAATAAAAAACCCGCTCGTTGAGCAGGTGAACCCGTCGCTCGAAGGGAGCTATTATCCCTCGTGCTCCCTCGTGGTCTCGGAGCGCTTCAACCTCTTCAACGCGTGGACCGCCCTCGGGGCAATCGGCGACATCGGCGAGAGGGCGTTCGAGTTTGGGTGGGTCAAGAGGCTTTTGGAGAGAGAAGGGCTCTCGCGGGAAGAGGCTTTAAGGCTCGTGGAGCTTGTAGATTCCAATTACATAGCCATGGACAGGGAGAGCGTTGAGGAAGCCGTGAAGGTTCTCCTGAACAATCCGCTCAAGGAACTCCTCGACCACGAGCCGTGGGTTAAGAAGGCAGAGGCGATAAGGGAGTCAATCGAAAAAGCCATTTCCAGAGTTGAGGAGAGAAGCGGTTTCGCCTTCGTCCGCTTTGAGAGTCCCTACAACATAATCTCAAAAGTCGCCAGAAGGCTCGTGTGGGAGATGAACTACAGGGGAGCGGTTGTCATCAACCGGAACTTCCACGGAAAGGCCCAGCTCTACTTCAGAATCTCCCCTGAAACGGCCGAAAAGATTGACATGAAGGCCCTGATAGAGAGGGTTAAGAAAACAGGCGCGAACGCCGGTGGCAAGAGGGAAGTTCTCGGTTGCGTCTGCGAGAGGGGAAAGGTTGATGAGGTTTTGAAGCTGATAGAGGAGCAACTGGGGTGGTGAGATGTTCGAGGAAAAGGTTAAGGAAGGTATGGAAAAAGCTAAGAAGCTCTTCGTCATCGGTCTCGACTCGGCTCCGCCGGAGCTACTATTCGGGAAGTTCTACGACGAACTGCCGAACCTGAGGAAGCTCATAGAGCGCTCGATTCACGGGCCGATGAAGACTGGCATTCCGGCGATAACCATTCCCATGTGGATGGTGATGGTCACCGGCAAAACGCCAGGAGAGCTAGGCCTCTACGGCTTCAGGCACAGGAAGGGCCACAGCTACACCGAGTACTGGATTGCCCACAGCAAGAAGGTGAAAGAGCCGACGCTCTGGGATTACCTTGGGGCGAGGGGAAAGAAGTCGATAATCGTCGGAGTCCCGCCAACTTACCCACCGAAGCCGATAAACGGCCACCTCGTCAGCTGTTTCATAACTCCAGATGCGAGCGTGGACTACACCTATCCTAAGGAGCTCAAGGGCGAAATTGAGCGCCTCGTCGGCGAGTACATCTTCGACGTCCCCTTCAGGAAGGAGGCCAAAGACGAGGTCAAGGAAGGCCTCTGGGAGATGACGGAAAAGCGCTTCGAGGTAATCCGCTATCTTTTGAGCGAGAAGGAGTGGGACTACTTCCACTTCGTCGAGATTGGCCTGGACAGGGTTCACCACGCCTTCTGGCGCTACTTCGACCCCAACCACCACCTCTACCCCGGAAAGGGCAACGAGTACGAGAACGTCATTCCCGACTACTGGAAGCTCTTGGATAAGGAAATCGGAAAGACGCTCGAGCTCATAGACCTCGACGAGACGGCCGTGATGATAGTTTCCGACCACGGCATAAAGGGGATGCACGGCAACTTCGCGGTCAACCAGTGGCTGGCAGAGGAGGGCCTCCTCAAGGTCAGAAACCCGGAGGTTCTCCACGACGGGAAAATCAAGCGCTTCGAGCAGATAAAGGTTGACTGGAAGGAAACGGTAGCGTGGGGCTGGGGAGGCTACTACTCACGCGTTTTCCTCAACGTGAAGGGCAGGGAGCTGTTCGGCAAGGTTCCGAAGAGCAGGTTCGACGAGGTTAGAGAAGAAGTGGCCGAGCTTATACGCTCCATTAGAGGGCCTAACGGCGAGAAGTGGGACAACCGCGTCTACTTCCCTGAGGACATCTACCCGGTCGCGAGGGGGAGCAAGCCCGACATAATGGTCTACTTCGACAACCTCAACTGGCGCGCCGCCGGAACTATCGGCTGGGAAAGCAACTACCTGCCCGAGAACGACACCGGGCCGGACGACGCGAACCACTCGGAAATCGGCGTGTTCTCGCTCTACCTCCCGGGCTTCGACGAAGCAAAGCAGACCCAGCTGACAATCTACGACGTGGCCCCAACGGTACTTACACTCTTCGGCCTGAAGGAGGAAGCCGAGAAGCTCAAGGGAGAGAGCATTCTCCCGTGAGTCCCTTATTTTTTGAGAGGGTCGGCCAATGGAAATCAGGTTCATACCCCATGCGCTTCAGAGACTCGAGGAGAGGGGGATTCCCAGAGAACTCGTTGAAGAGG
>NZ_JAMONU010000188.1 GCF_027066465.1 Thermococcus sp. | reverse complement strand
TGTTGGCCTCGACCCGGGTTTAACCTATGAGAAGCTCAAGTACGGAACGCTCGCGATAAGGAAAGGGGCGAGCTTCATCGGAACGAATCCCGACACCACTTACCCCGCTGAGGAGGGCCTCTATCCGGGAGCGGGGGCTATAATAGCGTCCCTCAGGGCCTCCACTGAAAAGGACCCCCTAATCATAGGGAAACCAAATGAGCCGGTCTATGAAATCGTCCGGGAAAAGCTGGGTTCCGTTGACGAAATATGGATGGTTGGCGACAGGCTGGACACGGATATAGCTTTCGCAAAGCGCTTCGGCATGAAGGCGATAATGGTTCTAACCGGCGTCAGCACTCTGGAGGACGTCGAGAGGAGTGAGGTTAAGCCCGACCTCGTCCTGCCGAGCGTGAGGGAACTCCTCGACTATCTAAGGACTCTACCGGTGGGATGATATGAAACCCGCGGACATAATCAGGAGACTAATCTACCAGGAGAACGAACTCTATGGCCTCTACAAGCTCGGGGAGACCTTTGCCCTATTTGAGAGGCCGGAACTCAGGGACACCTTTAGGCTAATCGCCGAGGAGGAGCTGAGGCACCGGAGAACGCTTGAGAAACTGCTGGAGGAGGGCACGTTGGAGAGGGAGATTATAGACTACGTGGACGCGCTCAGCGTGGAGCCACTGCTCGCAGACGAGAGGGCCAATCCGGAGAGCATGGAGGAGCTCGTTCTCGAGGCGCTCCTGAGGGAAAAGCACGCCTACGAACTGTATTCAAAGCTCGCGGAAATTATGAGCGGTTCCCTGGGAGACATATTCCTGAACATCGCACGGGAGGAGCTGGCCCACGCGTACAGATTAAAACTGATTTATGAGTCCATTTAAACGTCCATCACCTTTTCTACCCCATTCCCCCACCGTCAAAGTTCAGAGGCGAGAATTCGTCAGGTTGGCAACGAAACATGGGGCAAGGTATATTAGGCGAGCAGATAACACAAAACCCGCTGATGATTTTCCCAATGGTCAAATCTGTGCACAACTGTATGTCAGGGGTGTTTATATGGCTGTTGAAAAAGTGATGAAAAGAGATGGCAGAATTGTACCCTTTGATAGGGAGCGTATAAAGTGGGCAATACAGAGGGCAATGCTGGAAGTCGGCATCCACGACGAGAAGCTCCTCGCCAAAGTCGTTAGAAGGGTCGTCAGGAGGATAAACGAACTCTACGACGGGCAGATACCCCACATCGAGAACATACAGGACATAGTGGAGCTTGAACTGATGCGCGCCGGCCTCTTCGAGGTCGCCAAAGCCTACATCCTCTACCGCAAGAAGAAGGCGGAAATCAGGGAGGAAAAGAAGAAAATCCTCAACAAGGATAAGCTCGATGAAATAGACAAACGCTTTTCTCTCAACGCCCTCCGCGTTCTGGCGAGCAGATACCTCATAAAGAACGAGAAGGGGGAGATAGTTGAAAGCCCGAGGGAGCTTTTTGAGAGGGTTGCCATTCTCGCCGTCGTTCCCGATTTACTCTACGATGAACGCGTCTACGACAAGGATGGAAGCCACAGACAGGACATGAGGCGGGTGAAATACTACCTCGAGCACTTCGAGGAGTTCGACGGAAAGTACTCAATCGGCCGCTTCAAGCTCAACAAGTACCACTTCCAGAGGATGGTGAACCTCTATCGCGAGCTGGCCGAGAAGGGGAAGATGAAGGTCTCAATAGACGAATTCCTAACGATGCTCGAGAACGGGGCCTTCGATGACTACGAGAGCGAAGTGGAGGAGTACTTCAGGCTGATGGCGGGTCAAGTTTTCATGCCCAACACCCCAGCCCTTATCAACTCTGGAAGGCCGCTGGGAATGCTCTCGGCATGCTTCGTCGTGCCGATAGAGGACGACATGGAGAGCATTATGAAGGCAGCCCACGACGTTGCCATGATACAGAAGAGCGGCGGAGGATGCATCGACGGAAACGCTAAGATACTCTTTGAGAACGAAGGGGAGGAGCACCTAACAACGATGGCGGAGATGTATGAGCGTTACAAGGAGCTGGGCGAGTTCTACGACCCCCAATACAGTAGGTGGGGAATAAACGTTGAGAATGTTCCAATATACGTCAAATCTTTCGACCCCAAAAGCGGAGAAGTCGTTAAAGGCCGCGTAAAAGTCATCTGGAAGTACGAACTGGATGAGAGCATAACAAAATACAGAATAAAGACGAACAAAGGCACGAAAATCATTACATCTCCATGGCATCCGTTCTTTGTGCTGACCCCCGAGTTAAAGGTAATTGAGAAGAGAGCGGACGAACTCAAAGAGGGAGACATGTTAGTAGGTGGAATGCCACAGGAGGAGAAGTATGAGTTCATCTTTGACTACTGGCTCGCCGGGTTCATAGCAGGCGATGGAAGCTTTGACAAACACCACTCTCACGTCAAGGGGCATGAATACGTCTACGACAGACTGAGGATATACGATTACAGAACTGAAACATTCGAAATCATAAACGAATACCTTGAGAAAACCTATGGCAGGCGCTACAGCCTCCAGAGGGACAGGAACATCTACTACATTAACATAAAGGCCAGAGAGATAACATCCCACTACTTGAAGCTTCTAAATGGAATAGACAACGGGATTCCACCCGAAATCCTCAGAAAGGGTAGCGCCGCCGTGCTCTCTTTTATAGTGGGACTTTTCGATGCTGAGGGGCACGTTAACAGCAAACCGGGTATCGAACTTGGAATGACGAACAAAAAGCTGATAGAAGATATAACCCACTACCTGAACGCCCTTGGAATAAAGGCTAGGATGAGGAAGAAACCGAGAAAAGATGGAATTGATTACATAGTGCATGTTGAAGAGTACTCATCCCTGCTCAGGTTCTACGAGCTAATAGGGAAGAACCTCCAGAACAACGAGAAGAAAGAAAAACTCAAGAACCTCCTAGAAAAACACAGGGGAGGAACCTTCGGCCTTCAGCTCAACTTTGAGGCGTTTAAGAGATGGGCTTCAAACTTTGGAGTCGAGTTCAAGACGACCGGAAGCCAGACCCTTGCCCTCATAGAGGGCGAGAAGATATCCCTCGGTCAGTGGCACGTTAGAGGGCGCGTTTCAAAGGCCGTTCTTGTAAAGATGCTTAGAAAGCTCTACGACTCAACAAAGGCCGAGGATGTTAGGAAAATGCTCCACCTTGTCGAGGGCCTGGAGGTAGTCAAGGAAATAACCACCACAAACGAGCCAAAGACCTTCTATGACCTGACGGTCGAGAACTACCAAAACTACCTTGCGGGAGAAGATGGAATGGTCTTCGTTCACAACACTGGGTTAAACTTCTCAAAGCTCCGCCCAGAGGGGGACTTCGTCGGTTCAACCGCTGGAGCCGCGAGCGGGCCAGTTTCCTTCATGCACCTCATCGATGCCGTCAGCGACGTCATCAAGCAGGGCGGCGTCAGGCGCGGAGCGAACATGGGAATCCTCGAGGTTTGGCACCCGGACATAGAGAAGTTCATTCACGCGAAGGAGCGCAACACCGGAACCAACGTGCTCAGCAACTTCAACATCAGCGTCGGCATCTGGGAGGACTTCTGGGAGGCTTTGAAGGAGGGCAAGCGCTACCCGCTCGTGAACCCCAGAACGGGCGAGAAGGTAAAGGAAGTGGACCCCAAGAGCCTCTTCGAGGAGCTTGCCTACATGGCCTGGGCGAAGGCGGACCCCGGAGTAATCTTCTTTGACGTCATAAACAGGAGGAACGTTCTGGTGGAGGCAAAAGGCGGGCCGATAAGAGCAACTAACCCGTGTGTGGTTGGGGAGACAAGGATTCTTACCCCAGAAGGATACATTAAAGCCGAAGAACTCTTCACACTTGCAAAGGAGCGCGGAAAGAAAGAAGCTGTTGCAGTAGAGGGCATAACCGATGGAGGGGAACCTTACGCCTACGCGATTGAGGTTCTCCTTCCTGGAGAGGAGAGGGTAGAATACAAAACGGTTCACAGAGCCGAGCTGGCAATTGCTGACCCGATAGCGGTTCCCGCCTACGTCTGGAAGGTCGGCAGAAAGACCGTTGCAAGGGTGAGGACAAAAGAGGGATACGAGATAACTGCAACCCTCGACCACAAGCTCATGACCCCCGAAGGCTGGAAGGAAGTTAGGGACATCGCTCCGGGTGACAAAATACTCCTCCCACGTTTTGAGGTCGAAGATGACTTCGGAAGCGAGAGCATAGGGGAAGACCTTGCCTTCGTTCTTGGCTGGTTTATTGGAGATGGATACCTCAACACCAACGACAGGAGGGCATGGTTCTACTTCAATGCCGAAAAGGAAGAGGAAACGGCCTGGAAAGTCAGGGAAATACTCGTCAAACACTTTGGAATCAAGGCTGAGCCCCACCGCTACGGCAACCAGATTAAGCTTGGCGTCAGAGGAAAAGCCTACGAATGGCTTGAAAGCATCGTCAAAACCAACGACAAACGCGTTCCCGAAATCGTCTTCAGGCTAAAGCCGAGGGAAATAGCGGCCTTCCTCCGTGGTCTCTTCAGCGCCGATGGTTACGTTGATAACGACAAGGCGATAAGATTAACCTCCAAGGACCGCGAGCTACTCAGGGAAGTTCAGGACCTCCTGTTGCTCTTCGGAATACTGTCCAAGCTCTACGAAAGGCCGTACCCGAGCGAATTCAGGTACACAACCAAGGATGGCGAGGAGAGGGCTTACAAGGGCGAGGGCTACCACGAGCTCGTCATAGCCAACTACAGCAGGAAGCTCTTCGCGGAAAAGATTGGCTTTGAGGGCTACAAGATGGAGAAGCTCAGCCTCAAGAAGACCAAGAGGGACAAGCCTATCGTTACCGTTGAGAGCGTTGAAGTGCTTGGTGAAGAGCTCGTTTATGACTTCACCGTTCCAGAGAAGCACAGCTACATAAGCAACGGCTTCCTGAGCCACAACTGCGGTGAAGAGCCCCTCTACGAATACGAATCGTGCAACCTCGCGAGCATTAACCTTGCCAAATTTGTAAAGTATGACGACGAGGGGAAGCCGTACTTCGACTGGGACGAGTACGCCTACGTGATTCAGAAGGTTGCGAAGTACCTCGACAACGCCATCGACGTCAACCGCTTCCCGCTTCCTGAAATCGACCACAACACCAAGCTGACTCGGAGGATAGGCGTCGGAATGATGGGCCTAGCTGATGCCCTCTTCAAGCTCGGCATTCCCTACAACAGCGAGGAAGGTTTCGCCTTCATGAGGAAGGTCACAGAATACCTAACCTTCTACGCCTACAAGTACAGCGTTGAAGCAGCTAAAAAGCGCGGAACGTTCCCGCTCTACGAGAAGAGCAGATACAAGGACGGTGAGCTGCCCGTCGAGGGCTTCTACCACCGCGAGATATGGAACCTGCCCTGGGATGAACTCGTCGAGGAAATCAAACGCTATGGCGTCAGGAACGGCATGGTGACCACCTGCCCGCCGACCGGAAGCGTCTCGATGATAGCGGACACCTCCAGCGGAATCGAGCCAATCTTTGCCCTCGTCTACAAGAAGAGCGTCACCGTTGGAGAGTTCTACTACGTTGACCCCGTCTTCGAGGCCGAACTTAAGAAGCGCGGCCTCTGGAGCGATGAGATACTGAAGAAGATAAGCGACAACTACGGCTCTGTGCAGGGCCTTGAGGAGATTCCCGAGGACATGCAACGCGTTTTCGTCACGGCAATGGACGTCCACTGGCTCGACCACATACTGGCTCAGGCGAACATACAGCTCTGGCTCACCGACAGCGCGAGTAAAACCATAAACATGCCGAACGACGCCACCGTTGAGGACGTTAAGGCGGCCTACCTTTTAGCTTACAAGCTTGGCTGTAAGGGAATA
>NZ_JAMONU010000187.1 GCF_027066465.1 Thermococcus sp. | reverse complement strand
GGCAATAAGCGGAATACCGCCCTTCAACGGCTTCATAAGCAAGTGGCTGATTTACGTGGCCGGCTTCCAGTCTGGCAACTACTTCCTCGCGTTTGGAGCTGTCATGGCGGCCTTCATCAGCGCGGCGACACTGGCTTCGTTCATCAAGTTCTACACGGCCCAGTTCGGCGGCGAGATGAAGCGCTATGAGCACGTTAAAGAGGTTCCGGCAGTTATGCAGCTTGGCGAGTGGATACTCGCGGCACTGACGCTCTTCATAGGAATATTCCCCTTCACGGTCGTTAAGTTCCTCAACGACGGCGTCGCTACCGTCAACCATGGACTAACCGCCCCGGTTACCCACAACGTCTACAAGATAGGCTTCAACTCGGTCACGTTCCTGCCGATAGTCTTCATAATCCTCCTCGGCATCGTGTTCTTCATAGTCTACGCCTACTTCAGGCCGCTCAAGGGTCCAACGGCGAGGCCATGGGACTGCGGTGCCACGAGCATAAACGAGGACGAATACAAGGTGCTCGCTGAGGACTACTACCTCAAGTACGAGGAGAAGATAGGGCACTTCTACGCCTTCACCGACTGGGCGTACTCCTTCGGTAAGGGCATAATAGACCACATCGTCAAGGCATACCTCTGGGTTGCGAGCTACTTCGTGAAGATAGTGGACACCCCGTACACGAAGATAGAGAAGGTCAGCGACCTGTATTCGCTTGAGGTCATGTACCTCGACGAGGAAACCTTCAGGCCAGTTGTCAGGCTGTTCAGGATAGTCAGGGACGTTCTTCCGGGTCTCAGGCTCGGGACGTTCATAGCACTGGCAATAATTGTTGTGGCCATAATCGTGGGAATCATAGTCTGGCTGTGAGGTGATGAAGATGAACGAATACGTTGGCTGGGCCTTCAAAATCGCGGGCGTTATCCTCTTCCTGTTGCTTCCCCCATATTTGGACGGAATAGCGAGAAGGGTCAAGGCGAGACTCCAGTACAGGCGCGGTCCTCCGCTCAGTCAGACATGGTACGACCTCAAGAAGCTCTTTGCCATTCCCTCTGTCATCCCGACCAAGAGCGCCGTCTTCAGGATAGCCCCGTACCTCGCCCTGGCATCTGCAATAACCGCGGCCCTGCTGTTGCCCTATGGCGGCTACGTCCCGATAAACTACGGCTACAACCTGATAGTGTTCTTCTACGTCATAGTGATGGTCAGCGTCTTCATAATGCTCGGGGGCTTCAGCGTTCAGAGCGCCTTCAGCCATCTCGGTTCAGCGAGGGAAATGCAGCTCCTCCTCACCGTCGAGCCAATCCTCGCGGTGGTCTACGGCGTCCTCGCGTACAACGCGGGTTCCCTCAACATAGCCACCATATTCAACAACCTCCACCTCACCCCGTCGCTCATACTCGCCATAATCATACTCGCCTACGCGCTCTACGTGGAGAGCGGCTTCGTTCCCTTCGACATAGCCGAGGCCGAGCAGGAGGTCATTGGCGGACCCCTCAGCGAGTACAGCGGAAGGCTCCTCGGGGTCTTCTACTACGCGATATACATCAAGCGCTTCGCCCTGCTGTGGTTCTTCGTTAGCCTGATAACCTACCCGGTCATGAGGCCCATAAACGACGTCATAACCTCAGTCGGCCTGTTCATAGTCCAGATACTCCTGACGATAGCGTTCTACCCGATAATAGCGGCCCTTGAGGCGACCAACGCAAGGCTCCGCATAGACCACGTTGTGAAGGTTAACGTTAAGATATTCTTCATAGGACTCGGTATCCTCGCAATGGCGTTCATGGGGTGGTGAAAAATGGTAACGACGAAGGATTTGGAAGCTCACTTTGAATTTGAATGCAAGGCGTGTGAAAACGGCCGCTGTGCAAAGGCGGACGTTGAGACAATCCTTTCGGAAAGAGAGGGTCTCAAGGAGTTTTACGAGGCCTTCAAAGAGCACATCAGGGAATGTAAGAGGATGACCTACGGTCAGTACATGTTCGTCATCGACAGGGAGGTCCTTCCGGATGCCGTCCTCTGGTGGCACAACCACCCGGAGTTCAAGGAGACCCACATGTCAACCGCCGTCGGAACAGACGAGAGGCCCCTCAACGGTCACTTCGTTTACATGCCCTTCCTCAGCGTTCAGGTGGAGCACAGGAACATGGACAGGAACTACTGGGTCTTCCTAAAGGCGTACCTTCCCGCCGACGACCCGAGCTTTCCGAGCGTCGCGGCAAAGCTTCCGGCGGCTTTGTGGATAGAGAGGGAAGTTAAAGACCTGCTCGGCTTCAACCCCGTCGGTCACCCGGACCCGAGGAGGCTAATCCTTCCGGAGGACTGGCCAGATGGTGTTTACCCGCTCAGGAAGGACATGGACTACAGGCACTCCCCGATAACAGAACCGAAAACCGAGTACCGGCCGACTCCCGAAGGCACCTCCCTCGTGCCCCTGGGACCCGTCCACATGGGTGTCGAGGAGCCGGCCCACTTCAGGCTCTTCGTGAAAGGAGAGACCATAGTTGACGTCGACTACCGCGGCTTCTACTCCCACAGGGGAATCGAGAAGACAGGTGAGGGCAGGCTCACCTACAACCAGGTGCTCTTCCTCGCCGAGAGAATCTGTGGAATCTGCGGCTACCAGCACTCGGTCAGCTACGCGATGGCCGTTGAAAGATTGGCGGATGTTGAAATCCCGGACAGGGCGCGCTACATAAGGACGCTGATGCTCGAGCTGGAGAGGATACACAACCACCTCCTCTGGGTTGGAATAGCCGCCCACATGGTCGGGTTCGACACCGGCTTCATGCACGCGTGGAGAATCCGCGAGCCGGTCATGTGGCTCGTCGAGCGCTTGACGGGAAACAGGAAGCAGTACGGAATGAACATCGTCGGTGGAGTTAGAAGGGACATCCTCGACTACCGCAAGGAGGAGATACTCAAGGTCGTGAAGGAAATCAGGGAGGGCACCAAGAAGTTCCTCGACATAGCGCTGAACACCAACACCTTCATCAAGCGCGCTGAAGGAGTTGGAATCCTTCCCTACAAGGTCGCCAAGGCCTACTCCGTTCTCGGACCGACAGCCAGGGCGAGCGGAAGGAGGATAGACGCGAGGCTTGACCAGGCAACGAAGACGGCGATGGCCTACAACGAGGTGGACTTCAAGGTTCCGGTTTACAAGGAGGGCGACGTCCTCGCGAGGGTTCTCGTCAGGATGGACGAACTCTTCGAGAGCCTCTGGATTGTTGAGCAGCTGATAGACCAGATGCCCGGCGGGGACATAATGGTTCCAATCGGCGACCTGCCCGAGTACGAGGAGGCCCTCGGATTCACCGAGGCCCACCGCGGTGAGGTTGTCCACTACGTCATGACCGGCGAGAAGAACAAGGTCTACCGCTGGAAGGTGAGGGCACCAACGTACAACAACCTGCCGGCGATTCCCGAGATGCTCAGGGGCTACCACGTGGCGGATGCACCGCTCATCATAGCGAGCATTGACCCGTGCTACTCCTGTACGGAGAGGGTTCAGTTCGTCGACGTCGAGACCGGCAAGGTGAAGGTGCTCACAGAGGCCGAGTTCAATGAACTCTCGATAAAGTATAAGGGGGTGTTCTGATGGCGGAGGCAGTTTCCTACACCGAGAAGCTCAAGAAGTGGGACCGCTTCGAGGCTGAAAAGTTCAGCAAGAAGGCTCCGGTTACCACCCCCTATCCCTTTATTGACATCGAGAAGCCGCCCGAATACAGGGGAATTCCCCACATCAACCCCGAGAAGTGCATAGGTTGCGGTGCCTGCGTAAACGCCTGCCCGCCGGATGCGCTCATAATGGAGTGGGACAAGGAGCACGGCATAAAGAGGCTGACCTACAACGCGGCACGTTGCATAAGGTGCGCTCGTTGCATAGAGGTCTGCCCAACCGGCGCGATGGAGCCAACCACCCGCTTTGAAATAGCGACCGACAACAAGGAAGATTTGGTCGAGGTCGTCGAGCACAAGCTCGCTTACTGTGAGGAATGCGGAGAGTACCTCGACTTCACTGAGAGACAGATTGAATACGTAAAGGCAATTCTGCCCAAGGAAATCTTTGAGATGTACGCTTTGGATGAGAGAATCGGCCTGACACAGGAAGCAAAGATGCGCAAGACCGTTGAAAAGCTCAGGGAGACTGAGGGAATACCTGTTTCGGCCTTCATGCTCGTCGGAGAGGTCAAGGACAAGAAAGGAGGTGAGAAGTAATGGCCCGTCTGAAGTCCGTCTGGGTCTATCACGTTGACGCCGGTTCATGCAATGGCTGTGATATCGAGGTGCTCGACGTCCTCACGCCCTACTACGACCTGGAGAGGCTCGGTATCAAAGTAGTTCCAAACCCGAGGCATGCCGACGTTCTCTTCATCACCGGCCCGCTGACGAGGCAGACGAGGATAGCGATTAGAAAGGCCTACGAGGCCATGCCCCCGAAGCCCAGAATAGTGGTCGCCGTTGGAACCTGCGCCTCCAGCGGCGGAATCTTCTACAACAGCTACGCCCTCTACAACACCTCCCCCCAGCGCGGGAGGGACAGGCTCAGGAGCGGCGGGCCGGAGATGATAGTGCCGATAGACATGTACATCCCCGGCTGTCCGCCAAGTCCGGAGGAGATACTCTACGGCGTCGCTCAACTGCTCGGCATCAAGGAGAAGAAGATGAAGGGTGAATACTGGGTCGCCCTCCCTCCGGAGGAAAAGCCCAAGGCCGAGAACGAGGTCGAGTTCAGAATCCCGGACAGGCCGATACCTCTCCGCTACTGGCTCACCCTTCGCGAGGAGCTCAGGCGCGTAGTTGGCTACTATGACCGCGATGCTGTGCTGGATGATTTTATAGCGCTCGTCGGTAAGGCCTTCGAAGACGAGAACCCCAGAGAGAAGCTCCACGACCTTGTGACGGGATACTTCCTCAAGGAGAAGGACTCCAGGATAAAGGTCGCCATGCGCTTCCTCGAAAACGAGTTCTGGCGCCTCTATGATGAGTACACGTCTCTCGGTGAGTCCATGAGGAGGAAGTATCCCGTGACGGCGGGTGTTTGACGTGCCCTGGAAGCTCTACCGCTTCAAGTACGAGGACTACCCGGAGTATTCGGCGAGGATAACCGGCCACTATGCAGGCGATATGCTCATCATAGAGGAGGAGGGCGAGCTCAGCGAAGAGGCCGTGAAGCTCATAAAAGAGACCCTTGGAATAGACGAAAACGTGAGGGCGTTCAACATCGAGGTTAGGGACGTGCTGAGGCTCCCGATTAAGGAGTTGCCGGAGAAGGACAGAAAAGTTCTGCTCGAGGCCGCTGAGAAGCTCGACTCCGAGAGCAAGCTCCACATCGAGTACAGGCACGTTTACAGCTTCGATTAAACTTTTATTTTCCCACAACTTTTCTCGGGAGGTGGTGATATGAACGAGGAGACGCTGAAGAGGGCCAAGGAGGAGCTGATTCAAAGGGTGAAAGACTTCTACGGCGACAACCTTCTCTCGATAATCTTCTACGGGAGGCATCTCCGCGACCCGAGCTTCCCTGAAATAGACGTGGTCGTAATCATCGATAAACCCTACGACCCGGTGAAGATGAACCGCATGGCGGACTTCGTGGAGAAGGTTCGCGACCCTATAGAGGAGAAATACGGCTATCACGTCTCCTTCGAGCTCTACACGCGCGAGGAAGCCGAGAACTTCCACTCGGGCTACCTCGATGTTGTGGTTAACTATGAGGTCGCCTACGATAAGGATAACTACTTCCAGAACCTCATGAACGACATGCTGAATCCGAAGAAGGCGATGGACTACGTGAAGTACATCAGCACCATCGAGTACATCCAGCTGGACGAGGAGAGGAAGGAATGATTGGAGCGATTT
>NZ_JAMONU010000186.1 GCF_027066465.1 Thermococcus sp. | reverse complement strand
GTAGAACTTCTGCTCCATGTGGATGACGTCGTTCTCCTCAGGCTTGTAGTGGCTCTCGGTGATTATGCGCTTGTTCTGAACGACGTCCCACTTGCCACCTTCGAGCTTTCCAACGCCGGCCGTTCCGATGTGGAGCTGGTCAACGCCGATGACGCGGAAGAGCTTCGCCAGGACGAACATCGAGATGCCGTGCTTGGGATTCCTGTCGAAGGCCGCGTGCATGGCCCTGTGGGCGTGTATGGCTATGCCGTAGTCCTCCGCCAGGTCGCGGATGTACTCCAAGGCGGCCCAGCCGGTTATGACAACGTCGACCATCGCGTGCGGATTTCCAAGGTCGGCGAGGATTTCCAGTCTTCTCTCCATCTCGCGAATGTCGGCGGTGATGTTGGCGAACCAGGTCTTCTTCTCGCCGGTCTCGTTCTCGACCTTCTCCATAACTTTGGTTATCCTCTCGGCCCTCTCCTCGAAGCGGTTGTACCAGGGACTCGTTATGTTCTCGTCGTCCTTGAGGAAGTCCGCTCCGCCAGAGAACAGCTCGTAGGCAAGCTTTTCAACCTCCTCAGGGGAGTAGCCGACCTTGGGCTTGGGGACGACGCCGTAGAGGGGCCTCTTCTCGATGCCGAGCTTCTTCCTGACGCCCTTAATACCGAAGGCCGGTCCCTTGAAGTCCCTGAGGAACCTCTCCGGAAGGTATAGGTCCTCGAGGCGGAGCCACTCAACGCGCTTCATTCCGAAGACGTTGCCCGCGACGCTCGCGAGGAAGCCGGGCATGTTCCACTCCTCGAAGATGTGAACAGGGTAGGCTATCCTGACTATCCACTCGTCCTCTCCAACCTGAACGAAGTCGTAGGCTTTAGCTGAGAGGTCAGACCAGCGCTCCTGCTCGTACCAGGGGTAGAGGGTCGTCCAGGTTCCCGTCGAGCTCTCTGCCGCTACCGCTCCGGCGGCCTGCTCGATTGTAAAGCCCTTCGCGGGGGTTACCCTAAAAACGGCCACGACGTCTCTCTTCTTGTTCGGCTCGTAGTCCTTGTCCACGTAGTAGTCGTATATCTTGTCGAACTTTTCGACCATTCGCAACACCTCCTTGGTAGACATCCTATACCACCCAAGCCTATAAAAACTCTATGGCCCGCATCTGTTCTTTCATGCCCTAAAGTTTACGTAGATGAGCTAAATTTTAAAGGATTTTCAAGTTCTGGTTAATCAATCCGACCCGCTTTAGAGCGGTTCCTATCTTCTCCCCCAGGTTGCCGTTTTTGCCCAGACTATTTTATCTGCCAAGTTGGAGCAAATTCTCGACGATTAACGGAAATCCGGCAAATAGGCCGAGTCCGAGAGCTCCGTTTCCGAAAGGTTTATATAGGCCTTCGCTCCTAGAATAGAACGCAGAAACCTGCAAAAGAAAAGTAGGAGGTGTTGTGGATGGCCGAGCTTCCAATTGCCCCGGTTGACAGGCTTATAAGGAAGGCCGGCGCCGCCCGCGTCAGCGAGGAGGCCGCCAAGGTCCTCGCCGAGCACCTTGAGGAGAAGGCCCTTGAGATTGCCAAGAAGGCCGTTGCCCTCGCTCAGCACGCCGGCAGGAAGACCGTCAAGGCCGAGGACATCAAGCTCGCTATAAAGAGCTGATGTCCTTTTCCCGTTCTCTTTTCCGTTTACCATAACTTCACTCTTTTAACGCTCGGCTCTTCTCCGGGCTTTAGAACCGCGAAGCCGGCCTCGTCCCACCGTGGAAACGTCGGTGAACCCGGGTTCAGGAGGTGAACCCTTCTTCCGTAGACGCTGAAGGACTCAAAGTAGAAGCGGTGGGTGTGGCCGAAGACGAGCAGGTCAACCTCCATGTCGAGGGCCTTCAGGCTTAAAAACTGCGCGTTGAGGCTTAGAAGCTGATGCCCGTGAATCACGCCGATTCTCATTCCTCCAACTTCAACGGTTTCCTCCTCCGGAAGGCTGAGGTGGTCGGCGTTTCCCCTGACCGCTATCACGGGTGCTATCTCCTCAAGGGTCTCAAGGACCTCCGGTGACGTCACATCGCCGGCGTGGATAATGAGTTCTGGACTGACCTCTTTAAGCTTCTCCAAAAGGGGAATGGGAAGGGCCTTTGCCTTGTCCCCCACGTGGGTGTCGCTTAAAACCGCTATCATCGTCACATCGGCACGTTTATACCGAGCTTTTCTACGAGTTCCTTGTAGCGGTTCCTGACGGTCACCTCGGTGACGTGCGCGACCTCGGCGACCTCGCGCTGGGTCTTTTTCTCCCCCTCAAGGAGTGAAGCGACGTAGAGCGCCGCCGCGGCTAATCCCGTTGGACCTTTTCCGCTGGTTATGCCACGCTTTATGGCCTCGCGGAGAATTTCCTTCGCCCTCTCCTTGGTTCTTGAGCTGACGCCAAGGGCGTCTCCAAAGCGGTCAACGTATTCTATCGGGCTCGTGGGACGGAGGTTCAGGTTGAGACCCCTCGCAAGGAAGCGGTAGCTCCTCCCGATTTCCTTCTTCGTAACCTTTGAAACCGCCGCAATCTCGTCAAGGGTCCGTGGAATGCCCTCCATTCTGCACGCTGCGTAGAGAGCCGCTGAAACCATGCCCTCTATCGAGCGGCCGCGAATGAGCTTCTTCATGACGGCCTTCCTGTATAGAGAAGCCGCAACCTCCTTGACGCGCCTCGGGAGGCGCATCTGTGCCGCCATCCTGTCAAGCTCGCTCAGCGCGAAGGCGAGGTTTCTTTCCGCGGCGTCGTTTATGCGCATCCTCCTCTGCCACATGCGGAGCCTTCTCATCTTCGTCCTATACATTCCGGTTATCTGGTTGCCGTGTATGTCCTTGTCGCGCCAGTCTATATCGGTCGAGAGGCCCTTGTCGTGTATCATCAGCGTCATCGGCGCGCCAGTTCTCGCGCGTCTGGCCCTCTGGTCCGGGTCGAATGCCCTCCACTCTGGACCCTCATCGACAACGTTCTCCTCAATAACGTAACCGCAGACCCTGCAGACTATCTCTCCCCTCCTGGGGTCGTATATAAACTCGGTTGACCCACACACGGGGCATACCCTTTTCGGAGTAATAGCTCTCACCCCCTTCTCCTGGGGGCGGGGCGAGAACGCTTGCCCTTTCTGGGCTTCGAACTGCCCCTTGATTCGGGAGAACGTGTTTTTCTTGTGTCCACGTAGAGAAGAGCACCAACGTAGTCCTCAGGATTCTTAACGCGAGGCTTAACGGCAACATAGGGATAATCAACGGGACCAAAAACATCTTTGATAACGCCAACGTGTTTCAGGTTTTTGTCCACAACGGGCTCATTGAGCGAAGGAACCCAGTCAGTCCTGACGATAAGGAAACCCTGCTTCGCGTAGTGAGAAACCTTACCCAAGCGCTTCATAGCCCCACCCCAGAACCATATATCCTTTTAAGCTTTTCGCTTATTCACTTAAAAACCTTTCGGTTATTTTGGAAAGATTTTTAATCTTAACCGACAGAGAGTAAAAGATTGGGATTGGTAAAAATGAGGTGTCTAATCGTTGGCCACGTGGTCAGGGATATAATAAAGAGGGGCACCCACGTTGAGGAGAGACTCGGGGGAGGCGCCTACTACTCAGCGCTCGCGCTCTCAAAGTTCTATGAGGTTGAGATACTGACGTCCTTCTCGGACCTTCCCGGAGAGTGGATAGAGAGACTCTGCTCCATAGGGAAGCTGAGAATAGTTCCCTCTCAAGAAACGACCACCTACGAGCTCAATTACACCGACTCGAACACGAGGACACTGAGGCTTCTCGCGAGGGCGTCGCCGATAAAGAGCCTCCCAAAGAAAAACTACGACGTTGTTCTTCTGAACCCCGTTGCCAACGAGATTCCCGAGGAGCTGGTCTCTGAGGCCCTGAAGAGGGGAAGGCTTGTCTCCGCAGACCTTCAGGGGTTCATCCGCTCCCCCGAGCTGGGTAGCGTAAAGTTCCTCAGGCGTGAAGGCTCGTTCCTACGGGGGATACACGTTCTGCACTCGGACTTTTCGGAGTTTAAACACGTGGAGCTTGAGCCGGGAGATGTAGACGTTCTGCTTCTTTCAAACGGACCGAAGCCCGGAAAGGCCTACCACTGCTCCATCCCCTACCGCTTCCTGCCGGTCCCAGTCAGCACGGAGGAAACAACGGGAGCCGGGGACGTTTTCCTAGGCTCGTTCACAGGTTTCTACCGGAGAAACGCATTCGTAGAGGCACTCAAGAGGGCTGTAGCCTTTACGAGCCTGTTCCTGAAGGACAGGAGCATGGGGTTTGACATGGAGGACGTTGAGGAACTGGCCGAGAAGGTGAGGGTCGAAGCTATAAACGGTTGATGCCAATACATCTCGACCGATGATGAAACGTCAGCACGCTGAAGGCTGATGAGAAGGGACTTCCCTGAGGTGATGGTTATGGACAGGTACGTTCTCCTCGTTAAGGCCCCAAAGGGAGCAGACCTAAGCGGGTTCCGTGAGGAAGTAAAGGCCCTCGCCGAGAGGCATGGGTTCAAGGCGGAAGTCCACAGGTGCATAGGGCTTACGGTGGACGGGGTGATAATTCACAACAACGGCGTCGTCCTGATTAGGAGAAAGCGCGAACCCTTCAAGGATTTCTACGCCCTTCCGGGCGGCTTCGTGGAGTACGGCGAGAGCGTTGAGGATGCCCTTAAGAGGGAAATGAAGGAGGAAACCGGTTTAGACGTCAGGATACTCAGACTGGTGGGCGTTTACTCCGACCCTGGCAGAGACCCGAGGGGTCACACCGTCTCGGTCGCATTCCTGTGCCTCGGTGAAGGGAAGCTGAAGGCAGGAGACGACGCCAAGGAAGTCCACGTATTCCCGGTGGATGAGGCCCTCAAGCTACCCCTGGCCTTTGACCACGGGAGAATACTGAGGGACGCCCTCGGGGTGAAGTGAATGAAGCTCGAATATCCCTCCTTCGGGAGGATAGTAGTCGATGGGAAAACCTACGAGCATGACATCGTAATCTACCCGAGCGGAAGGGTTGAGAAGAGAAAGAAGTGGCTGAGCAAAAACAAACACGGAACGAGCCACAGGCTTGACCCGGAAGAGCTTAGGGAGTACCTGACCGAGGACTTCGACGTTCTAATCGTTGGCACAGGCTACTACGGCTACCTCTCGCTACTCCCCGAGAGCAGGGAGCTGGTGGGAGACAAGGAGGTCTATGAGCTCCCAACAGGGGAGGCCGTGGAGCTATTCAACGAGCTCAACGAAAAGAAAAGAGTCCTTGGAATCTTCCACGTCACCTGTTGAGATGCCAGAGCAACAGCGCATCAACGAGGAGCATGAAGGGTAGCGAGAGGGACCACTCAACGTACCACAGCCCAGCTGTAGCTCCAATTATTAGCCCGTTCGCGAACAGGGCGAGGAGCATCTTTTTCCACGTCGTCTGAGGTAGCGCCACCTCCCCAATTCCCCAGTAAAAGATTGTCAGCGTCGTTCCAGCTGTCGCGACCGGCAGGAGGAGAGCGAGAGGAAGGACTTTCAGTGAGCTTGGGTTCCTGAGCGAGAGACCCAGAACCGCCAGCAGACCGGCCGTTACCGGAACTGCGGTCATCGTTATGAGTTTGCCCCTCAGGAACGCCCGGAGGTTCAGCGGGAGCGAGTGAAGGACTTCAAATGCCCTGCCGTCTATCTTCAAAACGGCGTCTATCGCTATGGTGGAAGTCCAGCCAACGGCCAAGACAAAGCCGAGGGCCGAGTCCCTGCTTCCCGACTTCAACGCACCGGCGAGGGACGGGATGATGACCACAACGGGCATCAGCAGGCCGGTCAGCAGTGCCGTGTTCCTCGTCGCTATCTTGAAGTCCTTGAGCGCCAGCGCCAGGGCCGGGCTGTGGAGCGAGAGCCTCGCCTTACCGCCTCTTCTCTCGGTTGCCGTCCCCTCGCTTATCCTTCTCCAGAGCCTTCTAACCGTTGAAACGTAGACCACTCCAATCACAAGGCCGTAAACGGCCAGGAGGCCGAGCGAGAGGAGGGGCTTCTCGACCGTCGAGACCGAGAAGGGATACACCACAGAGTACCTCTCGAAAACGCCCTTAAGCGTTTCGTAGTGGCTTGCAACGTAGCGCTGGAGGTAGTTCAGGCCGTAGAAAAGCGACATTACGAGGAGTATTCCAAAGGCCTTGAAGGCTGTTTTGAGGCCGGAGAACTTCCCGCCGGAGGCCTTTCCAAAGCGGTCGTAGATGAGCAGACCGAGGGTGTGGCCGAGCATGGTGCCCATTAAAGCCCAAGCGAAGCCGAGGACTCCAGCAGCCGGCCCGAGCTTCAGGGACAAGGCCACTGCTGGGGCGAGGAGAAAGAGCACAGAGGGCAGTTGAGTTATGAGAAGCATTACGCTGAGGTACTTTCCGCCGACGCGAACCGGGAGCGAGAGTAGAGGCTCGAAAAGGCCGAGTGAGACGGCATACTGCGCCGTAACGGCCGTTCCGTAGAGGGCCATTATCAGCGGGAGCATGCAGTAGCTCGCGTAGATTACAGCAGAACCGGAGGGATTTTTAACATAGTAGACACCCGGTACGAGGGTGAGGCTCAGGAAAAAGAAGAGGGCCGACTGGCTCAGCAGGGTTCTCTTGAGGCTTCCACTCCGCTTGAACGCTTTCATGAACTTGTTCCAGTCCATCGAGAGCTGGGGATTTGCCTTCAGCCGTTTATAGGTTATCTCGCGGTAGAGGACGTTTACTATCTCCCACTCCATCAGAAGGCCTCCCTTAGGGCCCTGACGAGGGAGCTTACCTCCTCCTGGCTCTCGGTCAGCTTGAGGAAGACGTCTTCAAGGCTCTCCTCGTGGACGAACTCCTTGAGCTGCTCCGGCGTTCCCTCCGCTATTATCTCCCCGTTGTAGATTATGCCTACTCTGTCACATAACGCTTCGGCAACCGCGAGAATGTGCGTCGAGAAGACTATGCTTTTTCCCTCCTCTTTAAAGCGGTTGAGAAGCTCCTTCATTATGCGCGCGCTCTTTGGGTCGAGACCGTTGATGGCCTCGTCGAGGATTAGGGCCTTTGGGTCGTGGAGCAAACCGGCTATTATCGAAACCTTCTGCTGGGTTCCAAAGCTGAGCGTTCCTATCAGCTCGCCGAGGTATTCCTCTATTCCGAAGGCCTTAACCAGTCTGCTCACGCGCTCCTCAAGCTCCGCTCTTGGAACTTCTCTTATGCTCCCCACGAAGGAGAAGAACTCCATCGGGGTCAGGCTCTCGTAGAGGAGAGGCGTTTCGGGAATGTAACCGGTTATCCTCTTTACTTCAAGGGGGTTCTCTGCAACGTTTACCCCCTCAACGAGAACTTTCCCCCGGGTTGGGGGGATTATGCCGGCGAGGATTCTGAGGGTAGTGCTCTTACCGCTTCCGTTTGGACCGAGCAGACCGTATATCTCGCCGTCTTTAACGGTAAAACTTATTCCCTTCACGGCCGTCTTCGAGCCAAAGACCTTGAAGAGGTCTTCAACCTCTATCACACCACCACCCGGGGTAAATCTGCCAACGGTTTAATAACCTTTTCCATGGGTGTGAGAATTTACGTTAAGAATAAAAAGGGATGAACTCCACACCGGTTATTCTCCCGTCTTTTAATATGGGCCTTGCCTTCCAGCCAGCGGAAAGCCATCCACAACCAGCCTGAACATTCCCCCAGTGATTTGCCCACCAAGCAACATGCTTCCTCGAAGCTGAAGGCAGGGAAAAGTCGGGGTTTATTCTCCTGATTTCTCTTTCAAGTGCATTGAGGGATATCGTAAAGCGCTCTCTGTTAATACTTCTGAGCCATTCTGCAAGGGCTAAATACTTGCTGTTGTTCCATGAATGCCCTTCCGGCCGTTTTCTTCGCCCTCTCCCAGATTTAAAATCCACACACAGGGAGCCAGATTGTTCCTTGGGATTAGAACAGATAACCATGGGGTTTATTTCGTACACTCGGATTCCTAAGATTTTCCTGTCTACGAAAAAGTTCTCAGCGTGAACAACAGAGACACAGAGTTCATCAATCTCCAGCTCTTCTAAAGCCTGAATGTTCTTTTCAATGGTCTTTTTGATTATCTTGGGGCGAACTGACATTAGTTCATCCTTAGTCACGTTAAAGCTTGAGCCTACTGGAAGCATTACAAGTTTTTTCCAAGAGTCAGTCCGATTGCATAGGTACAACCCCATCTCTCTATCAAAAACCCAAACAAAATATCTCTTGCTTACATCATGGAGGTACGCCAGTCTAATCAAGTCTGAGATTACCAAACCTAGCGTCATTGGCTTGGGAAATGCGTTTAAATTGGGGGACTTTGTTGAGAACTTCATCTCAAAAGCCATGGAGGGAATTCCGTTATGGGCCTCAACAAACGTGTCAAGCTTGGGAGTTTTCTTGGCTGGAACGTGTGGGTGAGGGTATTCCAAGAACACGAACTCCGGTCGAATACCGAGAACGTTTGTGAGTGCATAAAACATCATGTACCTAATCGTGTCCTCACTTTCATGAGATATTTCCGATATTGGAGCTTTACCATCAGCTATTCGCTCAAAGCGTTTTTTCACAAGTTGCCCAAAAAGTTCAAACGCTGTGTTAATACTGACCATTAAAACCACCCGGAAAAATAACAATAAAAACTACTTAAACCTTTCCAAAATTATCCAAAAATTACTTTCTCTCAAGGTGTGCCTTCTTCACTTCCAGCACTCCCGAATAGTTGCATTCGTCCCACTTCTTCTCGACCTCGTCGAAGACTATCCTAGCCCTGAAGAAAGGTGCGTCGCGAACGAAGGTCTCGAACTCCCCGCCCTCTCCGGCCACGTGGATTCCGTACCTCTCGTGGAGGCTAACCAGCTCATTCAAGGCCTTTTCATCAATCCTCCGCCCGAGCCAGCTCTCGTCTAGTCCGTAAGCCGAGACCCCGACAATAACGGCATCGAAAATCCCAATCAGCTCCCTCATGTAATCCACCGGGTCGCGGTGCCAGGCTGGAGCAAAGCTCTCAAGCCCAAGCTCCCTCGCGACCCTGTCAACCCTCCGCTTCTGGTACTCACTGGCTAAAGCTCCGGCAACCACGCCATCAACCTTCAGGCCCTCGAGGACCGCCTTCATGTCCTCAACTTCCTTCTCCTTCTCTCCGCTGGTGAACCCCTTGACGAGGGGAATCCCAATGGCTCTCGCCTGCAGTTCCGTGAGGTGAATGTTTGGTACGTGGTACATGTAGCTGTCTTCCCTCTCGCTCACCATCGAGATGAGGTACTTGACCTCGAACCCCTGCTTGAGCGCCCAGTAGAGGGCGTAGTTGGAGTCCTTACCACCGGAGTAGAGCACGGCAACCCTCATGGTGCACCACCGAAAGATTTAAATTACAATTTGTTAATTTAATAATGCTTCTCCCGATGAGACCTTCTCGAGGGGCTTAAAAAGGTGATGCCAATGGCTCCAAAGACCGCAGTGGTTCTCGCGGCCGGCCTCGGAACGAGAATGGGCGGGAAGCCCAAGGGACTCGTCAAGGTAGCGGGAAGGGAAATACTGTACCGAACGATGACACTGCTCCAGAGACAGGGCGTGGAGAGGTTCGTAATAGTGACCAACGGGCGCTACCTCGAGGCCTACAGGGAGTTCATCAGGAGACACGGCTTCAGCGCGGAGTTCGTGTTGAACCCGGAGCCGGAAAAGGGCAACGGACACTCCCTCCACCTCGCCCGCGAAAAGGTCTCCGGAAGGTTCGTTCTGGTCATGAGCGACCACGTCTACAGCGAGACCTTTGTGGAGGAAGCCGTGAAAGGACGGGGCCTGATAGCGGACAGAAGGCCGAGGTGGATTGACGTTGATGAGGCCACAAAGGTTCAGGTCAGAGGGGGCAGGGTTGAGAAAATAGGAAAGGGACTGAAGGATTGGGACGCCGTTGATACGGGCTTCTTCATACTCGACGATAGAATCTTTAATGTGACGGCCGAGCTCGAAGAAGAGGATAACGGTGACTACTCCTTAAGTGAGGTAGTTGAGAGGGCGAAGCTTCCCGTTACCTTTGTAGATGGCCTCGGCTGGACAGACGTGGACACTCCCAAAGAGCTCAAGAGGGCAAGAAAAATGCTCGTCTTCACGTCGGTGAAGGGAATTGGAGACGGTTTCATCAGCAGGCACATCAACAGGAAAATCTCGACCAGAATCAGCTACCTGCTGGTTGAGAGGGTCACTCCAAACCAGATGACGGTCGTCACGTTCGCCCTCGGTATGTTCTCTGCCATCCTAACGCTCGTCAGCCTGCCCCTGGCGGGAATCCTCTACCAGCTCAGCTCGATACTCGACGGCGTCGACGGGGAACTTGCGAGGGCACAGCTCAGAACGAGCAAACTCGGCGGCTACGTGGATTCCCTTCTCGACCGCTACGTAGACGGGGCGTTCTTGGCGTTGCTCGCGTACTCAACGCTCAGGGAGCCGCTGTGGTATTTCGTAGCACTGCTCGCCCTGCTCGGTTCGGTGATGGTCAGCTACTCAACCGAGAGGTTCAAAGCGGCGTTCTGCAGGGACGCCTACAGGGCGATACCGGCCCTTCGAAGGCTACCCGGAAAAAGAGACGAGAGAATATTTCTGACGATGCTCTTCCTGCTCTGGCCCTCGGCAACTTCCGTAAGACTGCTCTTTGGTCTGCTGATGGTTTTGACAAATCTCCGTGTTGGAATCACCGCATACTTCATAGCCAGAAAAGTTTCACAACCGAAAACTATTTAACAACCATAAAATATTTGAAAACAACAAAGGAGGTGGAGAAGAGATGGTGAGGGTTGTTATACTCGGGCAGGGCTACGTTGCAAGCATATTCGCGAGCGGCCTCGAGAAGATAAAGGCAGGAAAGCTCGAGCCCTACGGCGTTCCGCTGGCGGACGAGCTTCCGATTAAGATTAAGGACATAGAAATCGTTGGCTCCTACGACGTTGACAAGGCCAAGGTCGGCAAGGACCTTCATGAGGTCGTCAAAACCTACGACTCCGAGGCCCCGGAGAGCCTCAGGGGAATAACCATAAGGAAGGGCGTCCACCTCGGAAGCCTCAGGAACCTCCCGCTCGAGGCCACTGGCCTAGACGACGAGATGACCCTCAGCGAAGCGGTAGAGCACCTCGTCGGAGAGTGGAAGGAGCTTAAGCCCGACGTTATCGTCAACGTCTGCACAACGGAAGCTTTCGTTCCCTTCGAGAAGAAGGAAGAGCTTGAAAAGGCCATAGCCGAGAACAGGAAGGACAGGCTCACAGCTACCCAGGTCTACGTCTACGCGGCCGCCCAGTACGCGAAGGAAGTCGGTGGTGCCGCGTTCGTCAACGCGATTCCAACGCTTATAGCCAACGACCCGGCCTTCGTTGAGCTTGCCAAGGAGAGCAACCTCGTCATCTTCGGCGACGACGGGGCAACCGGAGCAACCCCGCTGACCGCTGACATCTTGGCTCACCTCGCCCAGAGGAACCGCTACGTCCTCGATATAGCCCAGTTCAACATCGGAGGAAACCAAGACTTCCTTGCCCTGACCGACAAGGAGCGCAACAAGAGCAAGGAGTTCACCAAGAGCTCCATCGTCAAAGATCTCCTCGGCTACGACGCACCGCACTACATCAAGCCGACCGGCTTCCTCGAGCCGCTCGGCGACAAGAAGTTCATAGCGATGCACATCGAGTACGTTTCGTTCAACGGCGCCCACGACGAGCTCGTCATAACTGGAAGGATAAACGACAGCCCGGCTCTGGCAGGTCTGCTCGTCGACTTGGTGAGACTCGGAAAGATTGCCGTCGAGAAGAAGGCCTTCGGAACCGTTTACGAGGTCAACGCCTTCTACATGAAGAACCCCGGCCCGAAGGAGATGCCCAACATCCCGCGCATCATTGCCCACGAGAAGATGCGCGCCTGGGCCGGACTGAAGCCGAGGTGGCTCTGACGGCAAGCTTTTAACTTCCTTTTTCCTACTCTTCTCGGTGGGTGAGAATGAGCTGGAAGAGGGGAGCCTATCCTGAGTTTACCGTCGAGGACGTTGTGGCGGTTCTGTTCCTTCTCAGAAATCCAATTGGCAGGAAGACAATATCAGAGCTTTTGGACCTTGGAGAAGGAAGCGTGAGGACCCTTTTGAGAAAGCTCTCAGGGATGGGGGTTATAGAGTCCTCCCAGAGGGGACACGTCCTGAGCGAGAGGGGCAGGAAGCTCCTGGGGGGGATATCAAAAGAGTTCTCGGAGGTTCGGAGGGTTGGGGAGGTTGAGGGCTTCCCGGCGTACGCCCTCATCGTAAGGAACCCGCCGGAATTTAAGAGCATCGAGCTTCGCGATGAAGCAATAAGATTCCTCGCCAGGGGGGCCATGATTCTCGTCGTTAAAAACGGGGAGGTGGTTTTTCCGGAGGACGGCAGGCCCCTGCGGGAAACCATGCCCGAGTTAGCGGAAAAGCTCTCCGTTCTTGGGCCTGATGATGGAGATATGGTCGTCGTCACGTGGGCCGAGAACCCGGCCGATGCAATGAAGAGCGCCTACCACGTGGCGGTTTTCCTCAAGGACGTGCCGGAGGAGATAAAGTCCCTCGTGAGGTGAGTCAATGGCCGACAGCAGGCTTATCCTCGCCCTTGACGTCTACGAGCGCGAGAGGGCCCTTGAGATAGCCCGAGAAACGGCGGACTACCTCTGGGCGATTAAGGTGAACTGGCCCCTCATCATTGGCTCTGGACTGGGCATAATCCCCGAACTCAAGGAGGAGACCGGCCTCCCGGTTATAGCCGACCTCAAGCTTGCGGACATTCCAAACACCAACCGGCTGATAGCGGATAAGGTTTTCGAGGCCGGTGCGGATTACATCATAGCGCACGGTTTCGTCGGGAGCGACAGCGTTAAAGCGGTTATGGAGCTCGGGAAGACGATAATCGTCGTCGAGATGAGCCATCCCGGGTCGAAGGAGTTCATACAGCCGGTGACTGATAGTCTAATAGAGCTCGCCAACCGGCTCGAGCCCTTCGGGGTAATAGCTCCGGCCACGAGGCCCGAGCGTGTCAATTACATTCGCTCGAAGCTCAAGCCGGGAATCAAAATCCTGACTCCAGGAGTTGGCGCCCAGGGTGGGAAGGCTGGCGAGGCTTTAAAGGCCGGTGCCGACTACATCATCGTGGGCCGTTCGATTTACGCGAGCGATAACCCGAGGGAGAGCGCGAGACGGATTTACGAGGAGGTGAAAGCGTGGAGCTGAAGGTCAAGCACCCCCTCAGCAAGAAGGAGGTAAAGGCCATAATCCGCGAGATGGCCGAGATTTTCGGCGAAGAAATAGCAGAGAAGATGCTGAGCAAGAAGGACCGCGTTGAGGTTGCGGAGTTCGACAAGACCACTGAAATCCTCCTCGTCAACGGAAAGCCCTTCTTCATAAGGCGCAAGGGCCTGATTTTCCCGCTCGTCATAGCGCTCTACGAGCTGTCCAACGAGGAGGACCTGAGGAAGTGGCCGAGGCGCGTTGTCGTTGACGAGGGGGCAGTTCCATACATCATCAACGGCGCTGACGTTATGGCCGCTGGCATAGTTGACGCCGATGAGAACATCAAGGAGGGCGACTTCGTCTTTGTCGTTGAAGAGCAGTACGGAAGGCCGCTCGCAATAGGCATAGCCCTCATGAGCGGTAAGGCGATGAAGGAGAAGCCCAAGGGGAAGGCTGTGAAGAACATCCACCACGCCAAGGATAAAATCTGGAACATCACGGTGGGGTGAAATGAGAAAAATACGAGTTCTCGTCGGAGGCGTCTTCGACATCCTTCACGTCGGACATATACACTTTTTGAAGCAGGCAAAAGAGCTCGGCGACGAGCTTGTAGTTATAGTCGCCCACGACGAGACAGTCAGAAAAAACAAGCGGAGGAACCCGATAAACCCGGCGGAGGACAGGGCGGAACTGCTGAGGGCGATAAAATACGTGGACGAGGTTTACATCGGCTCGCCCGGAGGAATAGACTTCGAGCTCGTGAAGCGCATAGACCCGGACGTAATAGCAATCGGTCCCGACCAGAAGTTCAACTGCGAGAAACTCAAGGAAGAACTGAGAAAGCACGGAATAGAGGCAGAAGTAATCCGCGTTCCCTACCTCTACAAGAGCGACCGGGCGAAGACCAGCAAGATAATACAGAGGATAATAGAGGAGTACTGCGAATGAGCTTATTTTAGCCCTGATTTGAACATCCACCCGGGGTGGGGCCTATTCAAAGTTTGAGTTTTAAGAGGTACTCCCTGAGAAAATCGGGGTCCTCCCTTTTGACTGCGCTCAAAAGTTCACCGAACTTCTTCTCACCGAGGGCGAGGCGGAGGTAGTAGTAGAGGTTAACGGCATCTTCAACGATGGCGCTCTGCCTTCTCCCCTCTTCGGCGTAGAGCTGAATGAGCTTCACGTTCATGTCCCTGCTGACGTAAAGTGTTTTCTGCATCTTCTCCTTTTTCAGGTCGGGCTTCTTCTTAGAAGGCTTTGACGGTTTGGTGAGTTCGTCTATTGAACCCTCAAACAGTCTTGGAAGTTTATCCCTCGACAACCTCAACCACCTCTTTCGCAAGCTTTAGAAAGGCCTTGGCGGCGCGGCTTTTACCGTCAAACTCAAAGATGCTCTTACCCTCACTCTGAGCCTTCTCAAGGGCTATTGCCCTCGGAATCGTTGTCAGTATCGGCGCGTCCGGATATGTTTCCTTCAGCTCCTTGAGGCGGAGCTTCGGAACCTTAGTCTGTTTGGTGAACTTGTTGGGAACGAGGCCTAGCAGTTTCAGGTTCTCGTTGGTTTCTTCGCGAATCATTCTCATGAGGTTGAACATGAGCTGCATCCCTATGACGCCAAAGTAGCTTAGCTCGAGAGGGATGAGCACGTAATCGGAAGCCGTTAGCGAGTTTACGAGGAATATCCCCATGCTCGGCGGATTGTCTATGAGAACGTAGTCGTAGTCTGGAAGAATTGGTAGCAGGGCCTTTTCAAGCCTCCTCTCGCGGTTGTATGTGTTTATTATCTCAATCTCCTTGGCCGAGAGGTTTAAATGGCTTGGAATGAGGTCGAGGTTCTTTCTTACCCTAACCAGGCTTTCATCTATCTCGCTTTCCCTCGTCATGAGGGTTCCAACGTTCCTGTCGGCGTGGTTAAGAACCCGCATCCCTATAAGCCCAAACGTCAGGTTGAACTGGGGGTCTATGTCCACCAAGAGAACCCTCTTTCCCATGTCCGCCAGTGCGAAGCCCAAGTTCATCGTCAGCGTTGTTTTTCCAACACCACCCTTCTGGTTGGCTATACTGATGACTGCGGCCATCACTTTCACCCTAAAAATTGAAGGAGGTCAGCTGAGGTCAAGGAAGTCGTCAAAAATCGAGCTTATCCCGGGGGAGAGTTTTCTTCCCGGCCCCTCCAAACTCCGGTTAACTATTGTTTCATATATTTTGTCCTTGAAGTCGCCAAAGGGCTTTTTAGGTTCGGGTTTCAGTATGCTCTCCTTCGGGGCGAGCTGAAGCGCAGTTTCACCGCCAAGGATGTGCGGGCTTTTAACCCCGGTCATTATCACCATGGCCCTGACCATCTTGCCCATGTCCTCGTCAATCCTAGCTCCCCACTTGATTTCGCTCTTCTCACCGAGCTTCTCGTAAACGACGTTCATGGCCTCGTTGATTTCCCCAAGGCTGACGTCCGGGCCAACGGTGAAGTGAACTAGGGCCTTCTCACCGCTTCCGTACTCGACGTCGAGGAGCTTGTTCTGGAGGGCGTTCTTGACGGCATCGACGGCCCTGTTGCTCGAATCGCTCTCGCCTATTCCAATCAAAGCCGCACCGCCGTTGTGCATGACGCTGTAAACGTCAGCGAAGTCTATGTTCACCATCGACGGGAGCTTAATGGTCTCGGTTATTCCCTTGACCATTCTCGCTATTATCTCGTCGGCGAAGCGGAAGGCCGCGTTTATCGGAAGCTTTGGAACGAGCTGGAGGAGTTTGTCGTTCTCGATTATGATTACAGTGTCTGAATAGTAGAGCAGAGCCTTTATCCCGGCCTTCGCCTTCTCAATCCTCAGCTTGCCCTCGTTCTTGAAGGGGAACGTTACAACGCTTACGACGAGGGGTTCCCTAAACCTGCCGTTGTGCCTGGCGCGCTCCTTGACAACCCTTGCCACAACCGGAGCCGCACCGGTTCCGGTTCCGTTGCCCATCCCGGCCGTTATGAAAACCAAATCGGCATCCCCGATTGTCTCGGCAATCTCATGGGCACTTGCCTCGGCCGCACGGTAGCCTATCTCCGGGTCTCCTCCGGAGCCCTTGCCCTGCGTTATCTCCTTGCCGAGGAGAAGCTTCTTATGGGCTTTAGCATGCCTGAGAGCCTGGGCATCGGTGTTCATGGCTATAAGCTCGGCGCCCTGAACCCCGAGCTCATAAAGCCTCGTTACGGTATTGTTACCGGAACCACCCACGCCGACTATAACAATCCTTATCAGGTCTTCCTCTTCCTCTGAAAACTTTTCCTCAGTTGGAAGCTTCTTTGGCTCGTCCTCAAGGTCTATCTTTATACCCGCCTGCTCCAGCAACTTAAACACCATCTGCCCCAACCCCCATCGTTGAGTATTAAACCCTGATTTTACCAGGGGATTAAACGGGATTATTTAATCACATAGTCCGGGGTGGACCTCTCGGTGGTCTCGAGTCTGTAAAGCTCCCTCTTGAGGAGCTCTCGGATTGCCTCACGGATGACTTCACTCCGGTTTGGGTAAACACCCTTCTTAACCAGCTGGTCCATGGCGTTTATAAGGCCCTGAGGGAGCTGAACGCTGATTATCTTCATCCTGCTCATCCCTGCACCACCCAGTCCATTAAGCCGCTAAGGTAGATAGCGGTTTAAGTAGTTAAATACTTTGTGCTTTTTGATAATATTACAATATTATTAATTTCAAAAATTTTTTGAACAATTCTTTTAAAAGCAGAGAAAAAAAGCATGAAGTGGTGGTGAAATGGCAGAGGAGGTACTGAGGGGGGTCTGGATTTCCAGAGTCCTCGTTGAGAACCCAGATGAAGTGATACCCCACATAGGGGGCAACGTGCAACTCGTAAGGGCCAGTTGCTGGCAGGAAGTTGCCTTTGCCGCAGTTCTCGCCCTGAGGGCATTTGAAAGAGGCACCAACCATGCAAAGACCCTTGGCGGGGAGCTACTCCTGCGTCTGAGCGGAGAGATTCAAATAAAGGATGCTATAAGAAAAAGGGGGGTCAGAAAGGGGGAGAACTACTTGGTCGTGTTCGGAAAGAGAAGGGATGTTGAGGACTTCATTAAAAGGCACGGGTTGAGGGAAATAGCAGTTGAATCCTGCTCCAAGGAAGAAATGAAAACTTTTTTTGAAAAATCAGCTCTTGTCGAAGTTTTATAGGTCTTTCCAAACTTAGCCTGTTCTTTTTGTGGGAATAGATTTATATAGAGGCCTCCTTCAACCCCAGGTGTCGGGGGGATTGAGGATGCGCTACAAAAAAAGGAAGTACTTCCTAGCGGAGAGGATAAACATAATTCAGCGCTCCAAGATTAGGGAACTGTTTGAAAAGGCGTCCAAGATGGAGGACGTTATCTCCCTCGGGATAGGAGAACCCGATTTTGACACTCCTGAGGTTATTAAAGAGGCTGCCAAGAGAGCCATTGAAGAAGGCTACACCCATTACACGCCAAACGCCGGCATTCCCGAGTTCAGGGAAGCGATATCGGAATACTACAGGGAGTTCTACAATGTTGACATAGACACTGGCAACATCCTAGTAACGGCCGGCGCTTATGAGGCCACATACCTCGCGTTTCAGACGATTCTCGAGCAGGGAGACGACGTTATAATTCCTGACCCCGCTTTCGTCTGCTACGTTGAGGACGCCAAGATAGCCGAGGCGGGGATAATCAGAATCCCCCTCAGAGAGGAGTACAAGTTCCGCCTCAACCCCGACGAGCTCATAGAGGCCATAACAAAGAGGACAAGAATGATTGTCATAAACTACCCCAACAACCCCACGGGGGCTGTTATGAAGAAGGATGTAATCAAAGCCATAGCCGACATAGCCCAGGACTACAACATATACGTTCTGAGCGACGAACCCTACGAGCACTTCCTTTACGAGGGGGCCAAGCACTACCCAATGATTAAGTACGCCCCCGACAACACGATACTGGCAAACTCATTCTCAAAGACCTTTGCAATGACCGGCTGGCGCCTCGGCTTTGCCATTGCCCCCGAAGAGGTAATACGGGATATGATTAAGCTTCACGCCTACGTCATCGGAAACGTAACCTCCTTCGTGCAGATAGCGGGTATAACGGCCCTGAGGGACAGGAGAAGCTGGGAGGCCGTTGAGAGGATGAGGGAAGTCTACGCCGAGAGGAGGAGGCTCGTCCTCAAGTACCTCAACGACATGCCGCATCTTCAGCCCTTCAAGCCGAAGGGAGCCTTCTACGTATGGGTCAAGATTGACCCGGAGCTCGATATGAGCAGTGAGGACTTTGCAAACTGGCTCCTCGACAACGCGCGCGTCGTCGTCATTCCAGGAACCGCCTTCGGAAAGCAGGGGGAGGGATGGCTCAGGATAAGCTACGCCACCAAAAAGGATAAGCTCATAGAGGCCATGGAGAGAATGAGGGAAGCGCTCTCAAAGCTGTGAGGTGGTCGGATGGACAGTCCCCTGCTTCTTGTCCTTATAACAACTTTTCTAGCCGAGTTCGGGGACAAAACCCAGCTCACGACGATAACCTTTGCCTCGAAGTACGGCTGGAAAACCGCGTTTCTGGGGGCGATACTGGGTCTGGCAGCTGTCAACCTGATTGGAGCTTTAATCGGTCAGGAGATTGGAAACCTGCTCCCCCACTCCCTCGTTAAGAGATGCGCGGGAGTTCTGTTCATAGTGTTCGGTGTGCTCATGCTCATGGGAAGGCTGTGAGGTGATGTGCCATGGCCAAGCGGTGGACGACCGTGTTTATCAACACGGTTCTGCTGGCATCGGGTTTCGGAACGATGCACATGCTCGAGAAGTTCAAAAGCGTTGTTTTGAGCCACTACGGGATAACGTCGACGATGATGGGCTACCAGCAGACGGCTTTCGTTGTTGGCCTTTTCGTGGCGTTCCTCCTCGGGGGAACGAGTCTGTTTAAGGGGTCGTTCAAAAGGAGCGTTGCTCTAATAGTAAGCTTCGCGGCAATTCCTCAGTTCATAATTCCCTTCGTCCCCAACTGGTGGGGCGTGGTCGCGCTGCGCTTCTTCCAGGGCTTCATAGTTGCCCTGATAGCGGTCTTCAGCAACCAGATTGGAAGACTCTTCGTCGCCGAAAGGCCCTTTGCGAAGGGAATAATCTTATCGGGCATCTTCTGGGGTGGAATCTACGGCATAAACCTCGCCAAGTGGGCGTCAAGCGCCTATTCGGGCTGGGAAGCCGTTAAGGTCGCTTTCCTCGTCTCAGCAGTTATCATGTACGTCCTCCTCGGAATCTGGTGGCTTTTGGTGGAGGACTTCGAGATACCCAAGGAGAAGCGTTCCTCCGGTTCCAACGTTTGGAAGATGCCCTTTACCTGGGTCTTCGGCTTCACGTTCTTCCCGGCCCTCTGGATTATCTTCACCCTAGGCTCGTTCACCCTCAACAGGGTTCACTTCAGCAGCGCCCAGGTGGCGAACCTCGTGATGGCCCTTGAGGTCTCAATGGGGCTGTGGTCAATCATAATGGGCTACCTCGGGTACAGGCTCTCCGTTAAGAACCCCAGCAACAGGGGTCTCTTCAAGGCTATCGTCAGCGTTATGACTATATCGTACGCGGTAACGTTTGCGGGAATATTCATCGTCTGGAAGTCAATCCTCGCCAACGACTACACGCTGGCACTCCTCGGAATCGCGATAACGGGCATCGTGCAGGGAACCGGTCCGGCTTTCTGGACCACCGCTCCGGCGGCGTATCCAAAGGAAATCTACCCAGAGGCAAGCTTCGCGCTCGGACTCATCTCGAACTCCGCCAACGCCGTCGCTCCAAACGTGATGTTCGTCCTCGTCCAG
The DNA here is from genome assembly GCF_027066465.1 of Thermococcus sp. Classification (GTDB taxonomy): domain Archaea; phylum Methanobacteriota_B; class Thermococci; order Thermococcales; family Thermococcaceae; genus Thermococcus. The sequence goes on along the minus strand of NZ_JAMONU010000186.1, from coordinate 4,214 downwards.
GGCGTTACGACAGGGATGCTGATATACCTGGCAATGGCCCTCCTTGGAATAATCCTGCTTCTGATATCCAGCAGAATGAGGCTTCCGGTGGAACAGTACTCCTGAATTCTCTTTTCTTTATGTGATTCTTTATGCGAGAAGCCTTCTGGTGCGGGGGCCGGGATTTGAACCCGGGAACCCCTGCGGGACGGGACCCTAAATCCCGCGCCTTTGACCAGGCTCGGCAACCCCCGCGCGGAAGTGAGTTTTCGCTCTCCCTTTAAAAGCTTTGAGGGGAAACCCTTATAAGGGTGTAAAGGAAGCTTTACGTAAAGGAAACTTTACACAAATGGTGAGACCTATGGAAAGAATGCTCAGAGTCCCTCCCGTCCTCGTTGGGATTATTGCGGGGTTTACAATATTTTTCTCAGTCCGCTCAGGACGCGGAGAAATCGGAGTTATTGCCTTAGCCCTAGCAATGGTCTTTGCCAACTGGTACTCTTCATGGCTCAGTGAGAAGGGAATTGTTTTAGAAGACGAAAGGACAATCAGGATAAACGAAATAGCTTCCAGGAGAACTCTCCAAATTATCATAGTGGCACTTGGTTTTTCCGTGCTTTTCCTCTCATTAAAGACGTCAAATCCTGAAATAAAGGGAGCTTTCGAGAGTCTGAGTGCCGTTCTGGTGGGAATGTCCCTGCTACACCTAGCGCTTAGACACTACTATTCACGGGTGATGTGAGTGAAGAACCGCCTGCGCGAGCTGAGGGAGGCGAGGGGTTTGACACAGGAGGAGCTTGCAAAAGAGCTGGGCGTCACGAGGCAGACCATTATAGCGATTGAGAAGGGTAAATACGACCCTTCCCTCAGGCTCGCCTTCAAGATTGCCCGCTTCTTCGGAGTTAAAATCGAGGACGTCTTCATCTACGAGGGTGATGAAGGTGCTCGTTGAAGTTGAGAACCTCGAGAAGGACTACGGGAGGATAAAGGCCCTCAGGGGAATAAGCTTCTCCATCAGAGAGGGCGAAATATTTGGCCTCATCGGCCCGAACGGAGCCGGGAAGAGCACGACCCTCAAGATTCTCGCAACGCTCCTGAAGCCAACCGGCGGAACCGCGAGGATAGCGGGACACGACGTCGTTAAAGACGCGGGCAGGGTCAGGGGTCTTATAAGCTACCTCCCCGAGGAGGCCGGCGCCTACAAGAACCTCACCGGCAGGGAATACCTCGAGTTCATGGCGAGGCTCTACGCGAAGGACGAACGGAAGGCCAGGAAAATGCTGGAGCTGGGGGTAAGGATTTCGGGACTCGGTGAGAGGCTCGACGACAAGGTCTCAACCTATTCTAAGGGGATGACGCGCAAGCTCCTGATAGCGAGGGCGCTCATGGTGAGGCCGAAGCTGGCAATCCTCGACGAGCCGGCGAGCGGACTCGATATAGTGAACGCCTACGAGATAAGGAAGACGATAAAGGCCTTCGCGAGGAACGAGGGAGTTACGTTCCTAATCTCAAGTCACAACATGCTCGAGGTCGAGTTCCTCTGCGACAGGGTTGCTCTGATAAACGAGGGACGCATAGTGGAAACCGGCACCCCAGGGGAGCTGAAGGAGAAGTACGACGCGGAGAACCTTGAGGAAGTCTTTATGAAAGCCGTGGGCGTGGAAATCCCCGAGCCGGTCGGGGGTGAAGGTTCATGAGCGACTTCTGGGTTCTCGCGAAGAAGGAACTCAAAAACTTCTTCAGGGACAAAAAGCTTCTGTTCGGACTCGTTGTTGTCCCGCTTGTTCTCCTCCCGGTTCTCGGACACGCCTTCACGATGGGTCTAGAGCAGGCGAAGGGCACAACTCACGTGGCAGTTGCAAACTTCGACAATGGCAAGTACGGGAGGCTTTTAATCAGCGTCCTCCGGAACTCGCCCAACGTGAGCGTGGTCGTGGTCAACGCGAGCAACGTCGAGGAAGCCATAAGCGAGGCCCTCAGGCTCAACCAGAACGTTCTCGTCGTGATTCCGCCCGACTTCTCGAAGAGGCTCGAATCGAACGAAACCGCTACCGTCGAGCTGTACGGGATATTCACCACCATAAGCACGGGCATGAAGGAGAGCGTGAGTGCAGGCAGGATAAGCGCCATCCTCAACGTCCTCAGCGAGGGAATAGCGGAGATAAAGGTGAAGAACCTCGGTGCCAAGAACCCGAACGCGGTGCTACACCCGATAGTCCTCAAGAGCGAGTCGGTGATAAACGGCCGCGTGGTCGACGTCTCCCCGGCGATAGTCTCGAGCATAATAGTCTCACAGGCCATGACGATTCCCCTCGTGGTTTTCATGATGGTTATGGTGACCTCCCAGATGGCCGCCGGGGCGATAGCGAGCGAAAAAGAAAACAAAACCCTCGAAACGCTTCTCACTCTCCCGGTCCCCAGAACGTATATAGTCGCCTCCAAGATATTCGGAACGGCTGTTATGGGGCTTGTGGCGGCGGTTGCTTACATGATTGGAATGAAGTACTACATGGCTTCATTCAACACCGGAACGACGGGGGTAAGCCTGCAACAGCTCGGACTGACGGTAACCCCACTGGGGGGCATGCTCTTCGCGCTGGCGGTGTTCCTCACGATTATAATCGCGCTCAGCCTCGCCATGATTGTGGCGGTGTTTGCCGAGGACGTTCAGAGCGCCACGACGCTGGTCAGCGCAGTTATAATGCCCCTCGCGTTCCCCGCGTTCCTGCTGATGTACACGGACATCAACGCCCTCTCACCAGTTGCTAGGTATGCTCTCCTCGCGATTCCATTCACGCACCCGATAATAGACTACAGGCACGTCCTCATGGGGAGCTACCGGCCCGTAGTTTTCAGCGTCGTCTACCTGCTCATCGTAGCGCTCGCCACCCTGTACGCAACGGCGTGGCTCTTTTCAACGGAGAAGATACTGACAGCGCAGATAAAATGGGGCAGGAGGAAGAGGATTTAATTGATTCACAATACAATTAGGAAACTCTCTCCCAATTTGTATTTCATTTTTGTTTAGATTCCCTAATTCTTCGTTCAATAATATCTAATGTTGCTGAGTTCTGTTAAACAATAACCATGTTACTAGAACCAACCACGAGACTACAATTAGGCACCCCCACTTAATGTTTATACACGCCCATACCAGTACTTCCATTGTTGCAACTATAAACAATGCTCCTGAGACCATCTTTACTCTCTTCAAGACCTCTTCCTGAGATTTGCTACGGAATAAATCTATCGCAATCGCTATACTCCCCGCTGTAACTACAAGAGGCCAGATAGATAACATCCAGTTCACATTTATATCCTTTTTAAATACTAAAAATGACTCAATGATTACAAATAAACTAGTCCAAGCCAACCCTGTTTTTGAGAAGGCTATGTTTACTCCTTCGTCCATGCTCTCTAAAAGTTTTTTCAACTCCATTCTCCGCTACCTCTACTCTTTTAGGCACACTAGAGTTTTAGATTTTATTGTGCAACATTGTTGTCGGTCAGAGTAAGCGCGGTGAGGTTTTTTCAATTCTCCTAGAGTCTTATTGCAACTCCAGCCAGTCGTGAAGCTCGCCCGCAACGAAGCCCTTCTTTCAATTCTCCTAGAGTCTTATTGCAACGCCGTGTCTTCGGTGAGGGCCACTTCGAGGGCCTGAACTTTCAATTCTCCTAGAGTCTTATTGCAACTGGCCTGGAAGAAAGTGAAGGAGGAGGTGAAAAAAGACTTTCAATTCTCCTAGAGTCTTATTGCAACACGAGCACTTATTCGACGACCCCGATAGCATCAAATCTTTCAATTCTCCTAGAGTCTTATTGCAACTTTTGCTTGCGCGAGAAGGATTCTAATCGTCTCATCACTTTCAATTCTCCTAGAGTCTTATTGCAACAAATGTTAAACGGAAGTGTTTTCGCAAGGTATATGTCTTTCAATTCTCCTAGAGTCTTATTGCAACATACATTGCTTCCCCTGCTCAGAAGTGCATAGGAGCACTTTCAATTCTCCTAGAGTCTTATTGCAACTTCCTGGAGCTTTGCAAAGGTCAGGGCGAAGCTCCAGCTTTCAATTCTCCTAGAGTCTTATTGCAACCGTCCTCCTGGCACTCAGCTGAAAGAGAAAGTCAGTCTTTCAATTCTCCTAGAGTCTTATTGCAACATGTCGCATTTTTCCCTGTCCAGAAGATAGATGAGATCTTTCAATTCTCCTAGAGTCTTATTGCAACATGATTTCG
>NZ_JAMONU010000185.1 GCF_027066465.1 Thermococcus sp. | reverse complement strand
CGTGCTTCACTATGCTCACTATCCCCGCGTGACTGCAACCGCTCACAACAACGAGGCCCTCCGGCGTTTTGGCAACGAGGCTCATGTCGTCCCTCAGCTCGTCCCTCACGACCTTTCCGTTCTCGATGGTGTAAACCTCAAGCTCGGTCCTCTCGAAGTCCTCCTTCTCTGCTATCTCGCCGGTTGAGAGGACGTTCTTCGTTATCGGGAGCGGGTCGGCGGTGAGGTAGAGGTCAGCGAGCTCCTCAACTTCCTTTCGCCCAAAGGGGACGCCGACCTCGCGGAGGTATGGCTTCGTGATGAAGTGCCTTCTGAAAATCGAGGGGTGTGCTACAACCGGAACGCGCCTCTCAATGGCCCTTAAAATTCCCAAGAGTCCGCCGGTGTGGTCGTAGTGGCAGTGGCTCAGGAAGACGTAGTCTATTGAGGCCGGCTCTATTCCAAGGAGCTTCATGTTGTGGAGTATTGGCTCTGCGCTCTGGCCGGCATCGAAGAGAATTCTCTTTCCATCGGCCTCGATGAGGAAGCTGACGCCGTGCTGTGCAAGAAACGGGCTTTCATAGCCCGAGTAGTCCTCGACCAGGACGTAAACCCTCAAGGGAACCACCGGGTATAATGACCTCGGGAGCGTTTATGCTTTTCGGCCGAAACCCCTTAAAACCCTCCCCCCAATTTAGGCCGGTGGGAGGAATGGAGATAGGCGTTGTGGGAAAGCCAAACGTCGGAAAGTCAACGTTCTTCTCGGCGGCGACGCTCGTTGACGTTGATATAGCGAACTACCCCTTCACGACCATCGATGCCAACGTCGGCGTGAGCTATGCCATAGCGGAGCACCCCTGCAAGGAGCTCGGCTGTGAGCCGAACCCCCAGAACTACGAGTACCGCGATGGGAAGGCGTTAATTCCGATAAAGATGATTGACGTCGCCGGTCTCGTTCCCGGAGCTCATGAAGGGCGCGGTCTGGGCAACAAGTTCCTCGACGACCTGAGAATGGCCTCCGCCTTAATCCACGTTATCGATGCCACCGGAAAGACCGATGCGGAAGGCCAGCCGACGGATTACCACGACCCTGTTGAGGACATCGAGTTCCTTGAGAGGGAGATAGACTACTGGATTTACGGAATCCTCAAGAAGGGCTGGGAGAAGTTTGCAAAGAGGATTAAACTCCAGCACATGAAGCTTGAGCAGGCCATAGCCGACCACCTCTCCGGAATTGGTGTAACCGAGGAGGACGTCTGGGAAGCGATTCACAGGGTTGGCCTCTCCGACGACCCCACCAAGTGGAGCGACGAGGATTTGCTCGCATTCGTCCGCGAGCTGAGAAAAATCAACAAGCCGATAATAATAGCCGCAAACAAGGCCGACGCCGCCACAGACGAGCAAATCAAGAGGCTCATCGAGGAGGGGAGGAAGAGGGACTACATCGTCGTTCCCACTTCTGCTGCCGCGGAGCTGACCCTCAGGAAGGCGGCAAAGGCGGGCTTCATAGAGTACCTTCCCGGCTCGAACGATTTCAAAATCGTCAAGAAGATGAACCCCAAGCAGGAGAGGGCCCTTCAGCTGATTAAGGAGAAAGTCCTCGACCGCTTCGGCTCGACCGGCGTTCAGGAGGTCATAAACAGGGCCGTCTTCGAGTTGCTGAATCTAATTCCGGTTTACCCGGTTCAGGACGAGAACAAGCTCACCGACCAGTTCGGCAACGTCCTGCCCCATGTCTATCTGCTTCCGAAGGGCTCGACGCCGAGGGATTTGGCCTATAAGGTCCACACCGACCTCGGAAAGACGTTCCTCTACGCGGTAAACGCCAGAACGAAGAGGCGCGTCGGGGAGGACTACGAGCTTCAGTTCAACGACATCATAAAAATCGTCGCAACGGCAAGATAAAGGTTAGAGCTGTCAAGATTATGAACGCCGGCCCGCAGATTCGTTTTTCCTCCTCCCCGTTTTCCTGCCCGGTCTTGACGGTTTTTTCGGAAGGGCCGGTTTCTTCACACGGATTTATGCCGATTCTCTGAAGGCTTACATCCGCCATATAAACGCCTGAAACGTTGTATTTCTCGGCGTAGGAGCAGACAACACCCCTGAACTTCTCAACCTGCACCGAGTTGCTCAGATTGACGTAGCTCAGCGCGAGAATTGGAATGTGAAGGGAGTGCAACTTTTCAACCTGCTCAAGCTCCCATTCCAGGTCTTCTTTGTCATAAATCTCGTACCTTCCGGACGAGAAGTTGTAGTATGTAACGAAGTCCTCGAAGAGTATGTAGTTCACGTAGGGAGCAATTTCATTCGCTATTGAGAACCCCCTGTTGACTATTATCACAATCCCAGGATACCGCTCCCGTATTGCCCTTATCAGGGATATCATGGCCCCCTTTTTGCCGGGGTAAACATCAACGTAGTCTAGGTTATCAAGAAAGATGCCGTTAAAGCCCCTGGATAGAATGTATGGGATGGCATCGTCCAGAACTATCCTCTTCCACTCCGGCGATGAAAAGTTCACGACGGCCTCGTTCCATTCTCCGTTGCGACCTATGATGAGGCTTTTAGGAACATCCTTTGCCCAGGGTTCCCAGCCTCCAATGGTTGCGAGGCTTAGGTAGCCAGCGACGACGTGATGCTCCGCGAGACGGGACACGTAGGTATCGTTTACGGTGGGGGCCAGCACTAAAATATTAAACCTGCTCAGCTTCTGAAACTCAGATGGACCGATGTTACCGTAATAGACGGCAAAAGATACTGCATGAGCGCCCGGCAGAATCAAAAGGACCGCAAGGACCGTGACTATAAGAACCAATTTCACGGGAAGTCACCGAGTCAGGGTGGTGTTTTGCTTTTAATCAGCTCCTGATAGAGTCTCGGCTCCACATCCTTCTCGCTGAGGCCGAGAAGCCTCGCAACCTCCCAGATTTTCTTCTTCGCTTTTTCAACGTCATTTGAGATGACCTCTATATCGAGGAAACCGCCGAGGTCTTCAACGTTGTTAAGCTCGAAGGTAACACTATCGAGTTTGTAAACCAGTCTCCTCTTCCTTACAACGACGTCCTCCCTGAAGCCGAGCCTCTTAAGAATCTCGACGGTCGTTTCAAAGTCAGAGACCTCAACTTCGAGCTCGTCGAACTCTTCATTTCTTCCGGGGTCTTCTATTTCCTTGTACGTTAAGAACGAGCGATTTAGATTTTCTATCAACCTAACACGGAGTAGTTTTGGTAGGGGGAGGCTAAAATAAACATCTTTCTGAATCTCCTCCCCGACAAAAGAGGATCCGAGGGATTCTATTTTCTCCCTCATTCTGTCGAAATCAACCCGAAACTTGACTTCGATTTCCATGTCAGACCCTCACGAGAAATCCTATGAGGTCCCTTCCTTTGTCGAACTCTTGTAGGGGCATTACCTCTATTTTCTTAAGGGTTGGTAGAACTTTTATCGTCTCGTTTATGAACCGTTCAAGCTTCTCCTCATTCTCCTCCCCCACGAGTGCCACAACCCCGTCCCTGCCGCTCCGGGCGACGGCGAGAACGTTGGGGAGTATGGAGAGCGTTTTCATTATGTAGTGTATGTACTTCTCAAGGAAGTCCTCGATAATTGGAGTTTCGGCTTGGATGTAAACGAGCGCCACTGCCTTTGGCCTGAGTTCCTCACCGAGGATTATGGTGTATCTTTCTATAACGCCCTTTTCAAGGAGCTTCTTTATCCTGAAGTGAATTGTCGATTCGGGTCTGTTGAGCCTCTCCGCAAGCTCCGAAATCGTCAGTCGGGCGTCTTCCTTTAGCAGTCTCAAGATTGCTCTGTCAAGGTCGTCCAGCTGAAGCATGGGGAATCCCCCAGCGTTGATAAATATTGTTAGGAATTTCCAGAATATCTAAGATTTTGCCGATTATAAAGTTTATTATGTCGTCCAAATTTTTGGGCTTTGTGTAAAATCCAGGGGAGGCTGGCATAACTATAGCGCCGGCGAGTGTCGCCTTACGCATGTTTTCGATATGGACAATGCTCAGAGGCGTCTCCCTCACCAGGAGGATTAGCTTTCTTCTCTCCTTCAGCGCAACGTCCGCAGTTCTCGTTATGAGGTTGTCCGCGTAGCCGTTGGCTATCGCCGAGAGGGTTTTCATTGAACAGGGGGCTATCACCATGGCATCAAAGGGATACGAGCCCGAAGCAACGGGCGCAAAGAGGTTGTCCTCCCTGTAGTCGGGCTTCAGGTCAACCCCCAGTTCATACTTTGTGACCTTTATTCCGGTCTCCGACGCAAGGAGAGTGACTTCGTGTCCAAGGTTCTTAAGAACCTCAACAAGCCTCACGCCGTAAACAGCCCCGCTCGCGCCGGTAATTGCAACCACGACCCTCATGGTTTTTCACCCCGACTGAATAATCCGCCACCTTTTTATATGTTCTCCCATATTAATTATGGCTGATGGTCATGGGGGAGATACCTAAGATACTTATCGAGAGCGCCGTTGATATAGTCCGGGGGGTTGGGGCAAGGGCCCTTGTGATAATGGAAGAGGTCAGCGAGGATGATATACCTCCCGTGGACGTTACCGTGGTCATTGTTGGCTCCTCCTTTGATGTAGAGGACGAAAGGGTTAAAAAGGTCTCCATACCCCAGAACCTCGACCTCAAAAACGTTCTCAACCTGCTCTCGGCGTTTTTAATTGAGCACGATATCCTCCACGAGGGTGAGTCCTTCGTTTACGTTACCGAGGATTCGATTGGAATCAAGACCGTGAAGAAGGGCATCTCGGCAATGAAAAGCTTCTTTGCCCAGAACCAGAACGTCCTCCAGAGACTGCTTGAGATTTCCATAGAACTGAGCGTTGAGGGGAGGGAGGGAAACCCCGTTGGAACAATCTTTGTGATAGGGGATACGAGGCGTGTTCTAAAGCACTCGCACCAGCTCATCCCCAACCCCTTCAAGGGGCACAGGATAAACGTCCTGGACCGGAACAGCAAGGAAATCATAAAGGAGTTCGCCCAGCTTGACGGAGCTTTCGTCATAAGGGAGGATGGACGGATAATCTCGGCCGGAAGATACCTCGAGGTCGAGCCGAAGGTCATAGACCTCATGCTCCCCCCCGGGCTGGGCAGCAGGCACATCGCCGCGGCGGGGATAACGAAGCTCACCAAAGCGATGGCAATAAGCCTCTCCGAGAGCGGGACGATAAGGATTTTCAAGAACGGCCTAATGCTCCTCGAGTACAACCCGAGAATAAAATATTAAAGTCAGTCCTCAAGCCAGATTTCAAGCCTCTGCTTTCCCTTTCCAAGACTGGAGCGCTTGAACTTCCTGAGGTGTCCTATCTCCTTTATGTCCCTCACATGTGTTCCACCGCAGGGAATGACCTCAAAGTCCCTTATCTGAGTGAGCCTCTTGTCGCCCTCCCACCATATCTTCATCTCCCCTCCTTCATCAACGAGCCTGTTGAAGGTCTCGATTATCTGCTCCTTCCACTTGTTCACGTTCTCCGGGTAAACGATGTCAAGTCTGCCCCTCTCTGCGCTCATTCCGCTCCCGTAGAGCTCCCACTTCTCTGGCAGGACGACGTTAAGGACGTGCTCGAGGAGGTGCATTGCGCTGTGGATTCTCATTAGCTTGTACCTGTAGTCCCAGTCTATCTTGAGCTCAACCTCGTCGCCGGGCTTGAACTTCTCCGGCTCCGCAACAACGTGCCAGACGTTGCCTTCGTCGTCCTTGTAAACGTCCAGAACCTCGACGCCGTTTATCGTCCCCCTGTCGTGGGGCTGGCCCCCGCCGGTCGGGTAGAAAATCGTCTGGTCGAGGAGCAGGGCGTTATCCTTCACCTCGAGAACCTTCGCCTTGGCCTCCTTTAGGTAGGCGTCCTCATAGTAAAGCTTTCTCGTCATGGTATCACCGAGTAAAAGAAACGCTGGGTGCATTTAAATGGGTATCGAAAAGGGAAAAGGTCCTCAGTGCCTCCTCCAGAGGAGAAGCGGAACGA
>NZ_JAMONU010000184.1 GCF_027066465.1 Thermococcus sp. | reverse complement strand
TTACAGCCTACGGCGAGTTCAAGCCCTTCAGGCCGAACATCGAGGTCATTGATACAGCCTTCGACGGGCGCCCGACGGAGGAGAGGACCGACGAGGTCATCGAGAAACTCAGAAGGCTCAGCCCAGACTACGTCGTGATAGACACCCTTCACACCGTCAGCGTCCCGAGGATTCTGGACAGGCTAATCGACGACTACGCCTTCATCGTCACCTCGCTGGCGATGAGCGACGACCTGAAGGCTGAAGTCATGCACTGGCTCGGAATAGACGAGAAGACCTTCGACCGCTTCGACGTCCTCGTCGAGCTGAGCAGGGACTGGAGAACCGGAATGAAGAAGATAAACAGGATTCACAAAATAGAGAACGGGGAGTTAAAGCCCCTGCTCTGATTTCACTTCTTCCTCAGCTCTTCTATGACCTCCCTGAGGTTGGCGAGCATCTCGCGGATGTCGTCGAAGGTCATGTAGCCCATGTTTCCAATCCTGAATGTCTTCTCCGCCACGCTTCCGTAGCCCTTAGCCAACTCGAAGCCGCGCTCGCGCATGGCGTTGTAAACATCAACACCCTTCATCCCCTCGGGGACGAGAACGGCAGTTATCGTCGGGCTCTCGTAGCCGGGCTCGGCGAGTATTTCAAGACCCATCTCCCTGACGCCCTCGCGTATCATACTGCTCCTCTTTGCGTACATCTCAAGCCACTCCTTCTTTCCTCCCATCTTCTCGATTATTCTGAGAACGACGTTGAGGCCGAATATCTGCGGGAGCGGTGGCGTTGAAGGCGTTCCCTTCTTCTTCTCGTTGAACTTCCTGTAGAGCGGTAGGTCGAAGTACCAGCCGCGCTCCGGCATCTTCTCTGCTATCTCGAAAACGCGCTCGCTGACCGCTGCCATCGCGAGTCCCGGCGGGACGCCGAAGGCCTTCTGACTGCTGGCGAAGACCAGGTCGAGACCCCACTTGTCGAACCTTATGTCCGCCCCGCCCATCGCGGAAACCGCGTCAACGAAGACCAGCTTGTCGTGCTCCTTGGCCACTTTGGCCAGCTCCGGGAGCGGGTTCAGCACGCCGGTCGATGTCTCGTTGTAGGTTATCGTGACCGCGTGGACGTCGGGGTTCTTCCTCAAAGCCTCATCGAGTTCCTCCGGCTTTATCGCGTAGCCGGGTTCCTTCTCAAGGATTACCGCCTTCCTTCCGTTGGCTTCAACAACTTCGGCGAAGCGCTTTCCGAAGGCGCCGATGATTGTGACGAGGACCTTTCCGCCGCGGGGAACTGTGTTTCTGACGGCAGACTCCATGAAGCCGGTTCCCGAGCTCGGGAAGAGTATTATCTCGCCTTTATCGGCCTCGAGGAACTTCCTGAGCCTCTCGAGAGTGTCAACGTGAACGGCCTTCGCCTCGGCCGAGCGGTGGCTGAACATCTGCACGCTCATTATCGCGAGAACCTCGGGGAAGCAGGCGACGGGTCCTGCCGTGAAGAGCTTGTACTTCGGCCTCACCATCTCGTAGACTTCCCTATAAGCGTCCTCGTATTCCATGTCGAAGTGAATCTCCATTCAAATCACCCCAAGCGTGTTGATGAACGACGCTAAAAAAGCCTTCGCTCGACAGATAAGTGAAAAACCTGAAACTAAACGCATCCCCAAGTTCGGTTTTCGAAAAACTTTCAGGGGCTAAACCCTTTTAAGTCAAGTGTATAACGCTCAGAAGGTGGTCTGATGGAGCGCAAAAGGCCCGCCGGAATTCTGCTCCTCATACTCTCGGCATTCACCGGAACGATAGCCTTTCGCCTCGCCACCCCGGCCATAGCGTTCTACACGCGCGACATCCTCAGAGCGAGCATGTTCGCGGTTTCCCTCGTCTCGATGTCCTTCGTCCTCGCGAGGGCCTTCTCGTCCGTTCTCGGTGGCCTCGTGCTTGAGAGAGGGAAAAGGTTCGTTTACATCGGAGCGATGGCGATGATGGGAAACGCTCTGGCCGTTCAGCTGTATCCAATCACATCGAGCTGGCTTCAGGTGGCGGGAATAAAGCTCCTCAACGGGTTCCTCAACGGGATAAGCTGGCCGATGGCACAGTTCGTTTTAGCTGTGACGACGCCGAGGGAGATAAGGGCGCGCGTTACCGCGGTTTACTTCTTCTTTGGAAGCATTGCCTCGCTCCTCGGCAACTACATCTACGCTTACACCGTCAGCTTCGGCTTGGCCGGTCAGATGTGGATTTCCTCGGCGTTCTTCGTGATTACAGGCCTTATAATGCTCCTCAGCTACTACCTCCTCTTCGACCTGATAACACCCAGAAAGAAGAAAACGCCGGACGGCGAGAAGCCGAGCCTGAACCCGAAGAGGGTTCTAACGATTGCCTCGCTGATGGCGGTTATAGTGGCCTTCACCTCGGGCGAGATAACCTACGTTTACGTCTCGGAGGCTTTGGGACTGAGCAAGGAGAGAACCGCCGTTTTGCTCGGCTGGACGGGGTTTTTAGCAGCGTTGCTGAGCTACTTCATCTCGTGGCTCGCCGATGTGAGAAGTGAGGCAAGGATGGTGAAGCTCACAGCGTTGCTCGCGGGAATATCGCCGATTTTAGCGTCGATAAAGACGGCCCCTACGGTCTTCCTTGGAATTTTTCTGGCCCTCTTCGCGTTTCAGAGCTTCAGACCGGTTTCGCGGAAGGTTTTAGCTTCCTATCACCGCTCCTCGCTCGCGATAGGAGGCGTGAACGCCGTCCAAAACATCTCAACGTTCGCCGGAGGAATGCTCTTCGGCTTAGCATATTCTCTCGGGGAGGTTAGAGCCGTTCTAACTCTGAACCTCGCCCTTCTGGTATTCCTCCCGTTTTCACTCGGACTTATTTTTGAGGCACTTCAGATGAGGAGAGACTGAGGGCTTTCCAAAACTTTTATAAGGGGCTCAAACGGCTTAAGTTCAGACCGGTTACGCTCATTTGGAGGTGAGATTATGGGACTCAGACCAGCGAAGATTGATAGGGACGTTGACAAGCCCGCTTACACGAGGAGGGAATACATACGCGGTGCTCCGGGACCGAAGATAACGATATTCGACATGGGCAACCTCTCGGCTGAATTCCAGTACGAGGTCAGCCTTCACGCGGAGCAGGCAATGCAGATAAGGCAGAACGCCCTTGAGGCGATTCGTATACAGGTCAACAGGTACCTCCAGAAGAACGTCGGCAGGAGCAACTATCACTTCAAGATAAGGGTTTACCCGTTCCAGGTTCTGAGGGAGAACCCGATGGCCACCGGAAGGAAGGCCGACCGTTACGGTAACGGTATGCGCAGACCCTTCGGAAAGCCGATTGGCTTAGCTGCCCGCGTCAGGAAGGACCAGAAGATACTCACAGTCTGGGTCAACGAGGGCCACCTCAAGTTTGCAATTGAAGCCATGAGAAGGGCTAAGATGAAGCTTCCATATTCGGCATACTACAGGATTTACGACAGGGAAGGCAACGACGTCACAACAAAGGTTCTCTCAACGATGAAGTGAAGCCTGTTTTTGACCAACATATTTTTACGCACCTCTTCTTATGTTACATCAGTGATTCCTATGGAGCGAATTGAAGCGCTCCTTGTTATAGCCGGATTACTTATCCTCTCAATAGTGGGATACGCCGTAACCAGCACCTCCTCTAAGGGCGAAGCCACGTGCCCCGCGCCACCCAGCTTCAACAACTTCAACGCGGGGGTTCTGCACTTAAGCCCGACCGCAATCAGCACGACAGTGGGGAAATCCGTGAAGGTAACCGGAGAGGTAGAGAGCGGAAGCTACAGCGTCAACGGAAGGGAGTGCCCATACTACGGGCGGGTCTCAATACTCGTCTATGAAGGACCCCAGCTTGGGGGTGCGTGGAACGTCATCGTGAACAACTTAACCGCACCGAACGACGTGAAAGTTCTCGTTTCTCCCGGAGAGTTCTATCTCCCACCAAAGGGAAGTGTTGACTTCAACCTGACCTTAACGCCCCTCACGAGGGGAAGCTTTCACATCTACGTCGTCGCGGTCTCTGACCGGGGCTGGCGGGCGTGGGCCGAGCTGAACGTTACCGCAGGATGACAACGTTATTAACCTTCCAGCCCTACCAACTACGGTGAGAGGATGGTCAGTCAGGGGTTTAGAAACCTCCTAATCAAACTTGGCCTGCCGGAAGAGAGACTGGAGGTTCTAGAAGGCAAGGGCGGGATAGAGGAGGATACCTTCGAGGGAATCCGCTACGTCCGCTTCCGCGATTCGGCGAGGGGCTTCAGAAGGGGAACGGCCGTTTTTGAGGACGGGACGGTCGTTTTAGGATTTCCGCACATAAAGCGAATCGTCCAGCTCGAGAACGGTGTAAAGAGGATTTTCAAGGGCAGGCCCTTCTACGTCGAGGAGAAGGTTGACGGCTACAACGTCCGCGTCGTCAAAGTTAAGGGTAGGATTTTAGCGCTCACCAGGGGCGGTTTCGTCTGCCCCTTCACGACCGAGAGGATTCTTGACTTCATCAACGAGGAGTTCTTCAGGGATTACCCCAACCTCGTCCTCGTCGGCGAGATGGCCGGGCCGGAGAGTCCGTATCTGGTCGAGGGGCCACCCTACGTTAAGGAGGACATCCAGTTCTTCCTGTTCGACATCCAGGAGAAGGGAACCGGCAGGAGCATTCCGGCCGAGGAGAGGTACAAACTCGCCGAGGAGTACGGGATTCCGCAGGTTGAGGTCTTCGGCCTCTACGATAGGTCAAGGATTGACGAGCTGAGGGAGCTTGTTGATAGGCTCAGCGAGGAGAAGCGGGAAGGCGTCGTCATGAAGACGCCGGACATGAAGAGAATAGCGAAGTACGTGACGCCCTACGCGAACATCAACGACATAAGGATAGGCTCCAGGATTTTCTTCGACTTGCCCGGTGGCTACTTCATGGGGAGGATAAGCCGGCTCGCCTTCCACATAGCCGAGCGGAGGGTTAGGGGCGAGGACTTCGAGAACTACGCGAAGGCACTCGGCGAGGCCCTCCTAAAGCCCCTCGTTGAGAGCATCGAAGAGGTATCGCAGGGCCACGACGTCGAGGAGACCTTCAGGGTGAGGGTAAAGAACGTGAGCACCGCCCACAGAATGGTGAGCCACTTCGAGAGGCTCGGCCTCAAAATCCACATCGAGGACATAGAGGACTTGGGGAACGGCTACTGGAGGATAACCTTCAAGAGGCTCTATCCCGACGCGACGTGCGAGATAAGGGAGCTGTGGAACGGCTTGGCTTTTGTTGACTGAGCGGGTTAACGTTTTTTCTTTAACTTCTTGCCGTTGAAGAATAACCCCATCGAAGAACAACTCGAAGAGAAATCCACGCAAAAACAACTCCTCAAATCCTTTGATGAAACTTTGCCCACAGCCTTTGAGAAAGGCTGGCGAAAGCCACTTTCTCACCAAAGAGCAAGAAGTCAATCGTGCACTAACAGAAGAGCAAGTCCCTAAGGGGTTTAACACTACAACAAAACTCCTTGAGATAGTTTCAACTTACCATCGGCGCCCATCGGGCGCCTTCAAAGAGAGAAACACTCATATAGAGAGCCATGAAAAAGAAACCCCCTTTTCACAATGAACACTTAGAATCAGCACAATAAATTCCGCCAGCGCTGAAGCTTTTGGAAAAGCTTCACCAAAAGCTCGTGATTCCTTCAACAGGGCTTCCTTACGACTAGATTTCAAAATCAAGTCAGCCGTTGAGAGTTTGAATTCACACCCCCAAGGACTCCTTCACGCGGGTTTTACTTAAACCGCGCTCCTTCGGAGCGCAAAAACACTTGAACCTCTCTTTAAAAGATGCTCTTAAAGGAATTCACCCCCCAACCGAGCAACTCAAAAAGAAACTCCCACCAAGAGACGCCCCTTGACGTGCACGAACTATAAACTCTACTTTTTGAATAGTCAAACACTT
Source organism: Thermococcus sp. (assembly GCF_027066465.1). Taxonomy (GTDB): domain Archaea; phylum Methanobacteriota_B; class Thermococci; order Thermococcales; family Thermococcaceae; genus Thermococcus. Next base: position 64 of record NZ_JAMONU010000184.1, on the reverse strand, counting down.
TTGATCAAACTTTTCCCCAGAAAAGTTTGCTATGGTGGGCCCGCGGGGCTTCGAACCCCGGACC
>NZ_JAMONU010000183.1 GCF_027066465.1 Thermococcus sp. | reverse complement strand
GGTCTCAAATACCTCTCGATACTCCCCGTTCTTTTTGCCTTCCTTCTCTACCCCGACCATGAAGCCCTCCTCTTCCTATTCTTTGGCCTCTGGATTCTCTCGTCCGCGTTCCTCCTTGGTTTCCTCTCCAGGAACTTCTTCTCGCTGTCCATCGTTGAAGGTATATTCGGCGCCGTCGTCATGGTGTCCGGTCTCGTTCCCTACTTCCGAGTTCACCTCGTTCCTGCACTTATAGCACTCGTGGCCGCCTTTGAATCCCTTCGGCTATTCCTTCGGAGTTCCTTTGTCGGCGACTTCTCAATCGGCTCCATTCAGGACGTTTCCCTTGAGCTTAGGCCGGGTTTGGTCATGGTTCCAACAATCCCCAAGGAGGTCCTGCCATCGGCGCTCGTGTTCTCAAGGGAGCCTTCCAGCGACCCGAACTGGTTCTGGGTGACCTCAGTTGAGGGCGAGCGCTCCATATCTCCAACGAACCTTCCCAAAATCCTTGACATGGCCGTTAAGTTCATGAAGGAGGCCCAAGAGGCCGGTAAAAAGCCCCTCATTGTCATTGAGGGGTTCGACTACCTTGTCCTTGAGAACGGTTTTTCCAGCGTTTTAAAGTTCCTCTCAGCGCTGAGGGATTACGCCCTTCTCAACGACGCCACCGTGTTTCTGGTCGGCTCGGACGACTTTCTCTCCGAGAGGGAGAGGCACCTCCTCCGCAACCTCATTGGGTGATTCCCATGCTCGAAGTCGTTAAGGGTGACATTACCCGCTTTCCCGCGGAGGCAATAGTGAACGCCGCGAACCGCTATCTGGAGCACGGGGGCGGCGTCGCCTACGCCATAGCCAAAGCCGCCGCCGGAGACGCCGGCGAGTACATCAGGATAAGCAAAGAAGCTATGAGAGAACAGCTTGGGAAGGACTCAATAGAGCACGGCGAGGTCGTTGTAACGCCGGCGATGAGGCTCGAGCGCTACGGGATTAAGTACGTCATTCACACGGTCGGCCCGTACTGCGGGGGAGTGTGGGACGAGGATAAACGGGAGAAGCTCAGGAGGGCAATACTCGGGGCTTTGAGGAAAGCCGACGAGCTGGGTGTCAAAAGCGTAGCGTTTCCGGCCATAAGTGCAGGAATCTACGGGTGTCCGCTTGAGGAGGTCGTGAGAACCTTCAAAGAAACCGTCGAGGAGTTCTCGAGACAAGCGAGAAGCGTGGAGAAAGTTTACCTCGTGCTGTACTCCGACGATGCCTACCGGACGGCGCTCGAAGTTTTCCGTCAAAAACGTTATTAACCCCTTCACTTTTTTCTTTTCTCTATATTATTTTCTCTATATTAATGGTAAATTAATGGTAACAGTGACATCATCGGGTAGGGAAATCATTCTTGGAAAAGGCAAAGGAGGAAGGGGATGAACCTTAACCGGCCAATCAAACTGATTTCCGTTGCGGTTGTCTCTGTCCCTAATCGTCTTCTTCAGCGTCATAAACGCGGTGGCTTTCATAAACCCCGAGTACCCGGTCTTCGGGGTTACCGTCTACGATACCCTTTGCCTGGCCTTTTCAGTTCTGATGTTCGGCTTCGGCCTGCTCTTCTTGGTCGTCTACTTCATCGTCACGTTCTTCGAGGCCTGGACGTGGGTTGAGCTAGCCCGAGCTCTGGCGCTGACGGGCTTCTTTTTCTTCCTCTGCCCTACTGGTTTGGGAATGAAAAAGTATGCACTGTGAGCTTGAAGCGGCGTCTAATGCCGAGTGTATTCATAACGTTTAAATATTCCTTTTCTAACTCCAGTTGGTGATAGCTATGATAAACGGCAATAGTAGAACACTGGCCGTGGTTGTTGGGGTTCTAATTGGGTTTCTATTGATGGCTTCTCCCGCTGGGGCTTTTGAAGTAAAGCTGGCCTTTGTGGGTCCTTCTGGTGATTACTCTGGAGAGTACTTCATGAATGGTTTTTGGGTTGTGTACAGTGAAAACTACGCTTCCAACACTTACTTCACGGAGATAATTAATGCTTCCTCAGGTAAGACTGTTTTGGCACTGAATGACTTCGTCGCCCACGTTGTTCCCGTTGGAAATAAATATCTTCTGGTGTCCACGGGCAAAAATGAATACTATCTCCGGCTATACCGTAACGAAGGCGGGACTTATACCCTCGTCTGGAACATCGATGTTACTAAGTACGGCTGGGTCAGCTACATTTTACCGGTTCCGGAGAAAAACCTAATCCTCGTGGGAACAGTTGATGTATCGCAGGATGACTTTGGAGGCCACTACGTTCTTGGTGTCGACTTTAGCGGGAAGATAAAGTTTGCAACGAATCTTCACGTGGTCGGCCAAGCCGTTTCTGCCATAATACCCACTGGGAATGGAAAATACTTGGCTATAGTTCCGGGATTGGGAGGGGGTACTCCCTATTTTGGTCTTATTAATGAATCTGGAAATATCGTTCGGTCTTTGAGGATGTGGTATCCCGTTACGGCGGCCACTGTTTATATCCAAAAGAGATACATCATGGTTGCGTGGCAGAACAAGAGTGAGGGTAAGATAAGCGAGATAAAAACCTATTACGGGGTGTGGACACTGAACCTCACCCCTGTTGCGACTTTTAAGCTCCCCTACAGATTTCTCGAAGCAATCCCCATTTTCGCAAACGATTCCCTATACCTGTTTACAGTGAAAAACTCCGGGTTAACCTGCACTTTAATGGAATCGAGATACCTTCAAAACGGAACTCTCGTCTGGAGCAGGGTCGTTCAAAAAACTAAACTGGCAAACTTATCAAAATTTGGGATTAGTTTAGACACAGTGGCATCTGTGCTACTTCCATATCCTAATGTGGGCGTGATTGTGTACCCCTGTGGGGACAGGGCTAACATCGTTGCTGTAGACTTCACAACTGCAGTTCCCCTTGAAAACTCGTCCGTGAAAATGTCGCTCGACCGTGACGACTCAGCCTACGTCTTGGACATTCCCTATAATTCCCCACAATACATAATATCGAAGTCTAGGGTTTATCTCATAAACTCAACGCTAATACCCTCCGCGTTGTTTGTGAATTCGAGTCCTCCTGCGACCGTCTATATAGACGGTTACAAAGCGGGCCGTACCCCACTGTATACATATATAGGCCCAGGGCAACACAATGTGGTGCTATTTCACCAAAACTATTCTATAGTAAAGCGTATTTTGGTCGTTGGCCATCATGAAGGGATTAGAATTTTCGCCCGCCTGAGACCTCTAAACGCCACCGTTTACTTGAACTCAACTCCAACTGCGGAAGTTGACATCATGCCCCTTGGACTTGTTGTTTATACCCCTACAAAGGTATCTCTGCGCAACGGTACGTACACCTTTTTCTTTACATCGAAAAAATACCCTAGACAGTATGAACTTGTTGAGAAAACAGTAACCCTTCTTCCAAACGAAACAACCTCAATAAACGTCAGGCTAACCCTCACCAAATCCGAGCTCGTGATTAGGTCGAACGTTAAAAATGCCACCGTTTACGTGGATGGCAAGAAGATGGGGACAACTCCTCTCAACGTTTCGGTTGCCCTAGGATCCCACAACGTTACCGTAGAGGCTGAAGGCTACGTCGCGAAATCAATTACAATCAACGCTACGAAACCTGTTATCAACGTTTTTGCCAATCTCTCACCAGTTGCAACGAACTCCTCTCCAACTCAGACGACTGTTCACACCACGTACACAACCACGACGTCATCTACAAACACAACCGTTTCCAATACCGTTCGTAACTCCAGCACCCCCGCATCTCACTCAATCTGTGGACCAGGGCTGATAGTTCTCTTGACGATTGTAGCCATAATCACGAGAAAAGCCGTAGGGGCACGTCGATGAGATACGAAGGCTTCCTTTCTTTTATCCTCTTTGGTGGTTTACTGGCAATTTTAATTTCCTTTGAATTTTTCTATCTCTTTGGGTTCGCTGGGGAAACGTGCTACCCCTTTTGCATGACCTTCCGTGATGTCCCATGCTCCATCTTTTCTGCCCTGATGTTCCTTCTCGGTCTTACCTCGCTCGTCGCGTGGCTTCCCAGGTACACTTGGCTAACTTCGGCATTTTTGTCAGTATACTTCGTGGTTACGTTCCTCGCCTCCCTCTGCTGGGCCCGCTGGGTCCCCCTGCTGTCCCTCATGGCCATCCTCGCATCGGTCTTGTTCCTCGGACTCTCCGAATGGCGCGCTCCTGCATTCAAAGAGGCCGCCGAGATGCTTTCCTTCGGGCTGGCGTTCTCGGCATTCGTTTTTCTTGCCGGCTGGGGTGTCCTGTTCTGCCTCGGCTCATCTTCAAAGTTGCTCTCCTGTGCCCTTGTTGCACTCGGTCTCCTGTCCGTTCCCTTCAGAATGAAACATCCCCGCTATTCCTCACTTCCGCTCCTCGCTTACTTCACGCTCGGCAGTCTCACAACGGGTTTCAACTGGCTTGAACTCCTCGGTGTGCTGGCTTCCCTCATGGCTTTTTCAATTCGCTAGACGACTGAAAACGATTTAACGTGTTAAGCCCAAGAACCAACGGTGATGCCGATGAAAATTGAAGATGTCTACATCTGGGACATCAACGCCAAGTGGCTCGGCATAACCCCTTACCAGCTCATGGAGAACGCAGGAGCGGGAGTCGCGAGAACGATAGAGGAGCGCGTTGGAAAGGGCCTCAGGATTGCGGTCTTCTCAGGCACAGGAAACAACGGCGGGGACGGCTTTGTAGCGGCCAGACACTTGAGCTTCGAGAACGACGTCACGGTTTTTCTGGTTGGAGACGAGGCTAAGATAAGGAGCGAGGAAGCCAGGCACAACTGGGAAATCCTGAAGGGCCTCGACTTCGTGAAAATCAAGGTTCTCAAGGATTCCGCCTACATAAAGGGGCTTGACTTGAGCGGTTACGACGTCATCGTCGATGCCCTCCTCGGAGCGGGCACGAGGGGCGAGCCGAGAGAGCCGATACGCTCGGCAATCGAGAAAATCAACGAGTACGCCGGAAAGGCAAAGATAGTCAGCGTAGACCTGCCGAGTGGTTACCCATCGGAGGTTCGCGTTAAAGCCGACTTTGCCGTCACCTTCCAGTGGGACAAGGAGGAGTACGAGGGCTTTGAGAGGGTTATAGTTAAGATAGGCTATCCCAGGGAGCTCTACCACCTCGTCGGGCCGGGAGATGCTAAGTTCGCGCTCAGGAAGAGGGGCCAGCACAAGGGACAGAACGGCAGGCTCTTGGTCATCGGTGGTAGCTCAAGCTATTACGGCGCACCGTACCTCGCCTCCAAGGGGGCGAGCTACATCGTTGACCTCGTTTACCTCGCGATGCCTGATGAACCTGCAAAGAGGATAAACGACCCGGACCTGATTCTCCGGTCCTTCCCGGGCGGGAACTTCTCGACCGAGCACCTTGATGACCTGCTCGAGCTGGCCGGGAAAGTAGATGCGGTTGTCATCGGCCCGGGAATAGGTCTCGCTGGGGAAACAAAGGAGTTCGTTAGAGAGTTCGTGAGACGCTGTGAGAAGCCTGTTGTAATCGATGCTGACGGATTGAAGGCAATAGCGGAGGATTTGGGCGTTCTCGAAGGCAGGACCTTCGTTCTAACACCCCACGCAGGTGAGTTCAGCGTTCTCTTTGGCGTCAAGCCCCCTGAGGAGCTGATTGAGCGGGCAGAGCTGGTCAAGGAGAAGGCCCGGGAAATCGGCGGTGTAATCCTTCTCAAAGGTTCCCATGACGTCATAAGCGACGGTGAAACCTGGAAGTACAACAGAACAGGCAACAGGGGAATGACGACCGGCGGAACGGGCGACGTCTTGGCCGGCCTCGTTGGGGCTTTGCTCGCGCTCGGAAACTCCCCGCTTAGGGCCGCTTCGGTCGGTGCCTTCCTCAACGGTCTCGCCGGCGACATGGTGAAAGAAGAGTTCGGGGAGAACTTCACCGCATTAGAAGTTGCAATGAAGGTTCCAAAGGCCGTAAAGTGGGTGGAAGAATTTTAAATCTCTAT
>NZ_JAMONU010000182.1 GCF_027066465.1 Thermococcus sp. | reverse complement strand
GCGAAGGAGTGAACCTCCTTCCCTTTCTTTTGAATTAATCCTTTTCTTGGGAGGTTTTTGGAGTGAACAGGAAGCTAATAGCTCTCATTGTAGTCATTATCCTAATCGCGGCCCCTATCGGCTACGTGGTCTACGCATACCAGGGATTTGAGAAGGTTCTCAACCCCGGAACCCCCAAGGGTGTTTCTCACTACGTCATTATATACTCCAACGGTGAATTCTACGTCCTCAGCGCGAGCAAGTACTCTCAGTTTATCTCAAATGGCGGAAAGCTTCCCCCGGCTTCAAAAGCGTACAACGTGACCCTCAAGAGTTACATAACTGGAAGCCCCGAGGTTGACCTGAACATAACCCTCAGGAGCTTCTACGACCGCTTTACTATCGTTATAGGCTCCCCCTCTGTTCAAGAGTGCAAAACGAACCCCACGGCGTACCTTGGCAACTGCGACATGAGGACTGTCGCGGTCAGCGAGATTTCTGCGCTCGTTGCAAACCTGTTTTCAATAAACTACTACCTAAAGGCCAAGTCAATGGGCTACGACAACGTGAGCGCCAAGCAGTACGCCTACGAACAGACCCAGCTGAGGCACGACATAACCTACCTGAGCTTCTGGACGAAGCTCTCCATTGGCAGAGGTTCGCTTGGAAATCAGAAGAACCTCGCTGTCCTGTTAATCGGCCCGGCAGAGGGCGCGAAGTGCAACTGCGTCTACGCCCCGAGAAAGGGACTCCTCGTTATCGAGGGCAAGACCGACGCAACTTTGAGGGCGGAGATAGTTCTCATAGAGAACGTCATAGGCTTTAAGTGGCCGCAGGGGAACCAGACGAAGCTGGTCAACGTTACAGGGTGATTTTTCCCTCGAGGATTTCCCTTTTATCCTCCCCCACAACTCTGAAAAACTCTTCCTCGCTCTTGAACGGTCTCTTCGCGAGGATTCTGGCTGCGGTCTTCTTTCCGATTCCAGGAATAAGTTGCAGAACCTTTGGACTCTCGCGGTTCACGTTTACCGGGACAGGAATTCCTGTTATGCTCCTGAAGCCGTGGTTCACTATGAGGACGTTGTAGAAGCGGTTGAGGGGAACCTCCTTGGGAATCCCCACAATGAGGGGATAGCTCCCTATCTGCCTTCCGTAGGTCAGGCCGCTGTCAAAGACCTCAGTTCTTACGTCCCTCAGCACCGTTCCAACGGGAACGACCCTCTTGAGCATCGGCAGGTCAATCTCGTGCCTTATCTTGTGCCGGTAGTGCTGAATCAGCCGCCTGTGCTTTTCCGTCTTGACCTTGCTCCTCATGTGCCAGAGGGGTGTTCCCGGGAAAACCACCACCTGCCTTATGTTTATCCTCCTCACCATCAGCCCGTCATCGAGGAGCCTCTTGAGGAACTGGAAGGTTATCTCATAACTCTTCTTCGTCTCGCCCGGCAGGCCGAAGATTATGTTTATCCCAGGTAAAAGCCAGGGCATTCCGTTGTAGCCCCTTTTAGCTCCAACCTCGTTGAGAATCTTCACGGCTTCGTATGTCTCCTCTGCCGTTGCGTTCAGGTTGTTCAGCTTGGCAACCTTTGGGTCTGCGCTCTCAAGGCCAAAGGCGACTACGTTGCCCGGCGTCCCGTACTTTATGAGCGCCTTCGCAATCCTAACGCTCTCCTCCGGGTAGTTGGCTATAACAGCCGGATTGGCGTTGTCCACGTGGAGCGTTTTAACGTCCGGCGCAACCGAGCGGATTCCGGCGAAGAGCCTCTCTATTGCGTCGGGATTGGGGACCGGGACGCGTCCGTTCGGCTTTGCCATGTAGGAGAATATACAGCTCTGTCTTCCAACGCGGAAGTGCCTCACGCCGAGGTTGTAAAGGGCTTCCACTTCAGCGACAACATCTTCAACAGGCCTGTCCTCAACGGTTCTATATCGTACTGGTTCGGTGCAGAAGGAACAGCCCCCTATGCCCATCGCCTTTGGACAGCCCCGCTGGGTTTCAATCTCGATGATAACGAAGTCGGGATAATCAGGAAACTGCTTCACGACCTCTGCCCCAATAATTGCATAATCACGTAATTCGTTATAATCCCTGAACCTGAAGGGGTCGGCGTCCTTTGGGCTGGTCAGGTAATCGAAGAGGAAGGCCTCAAGGTCGCCATAGACAACGTAATCAAACACGCTCTCGGCCAGCTGAAGTTCCCGGCTTGTTATTTTAACGCCCCCTCTAGAGGCGGAACCCATGAAGGCCGGCCCTCCGAGGATTTTGGTAGCTTTTATGTCCCTTATGAATCGCGCAACTTCCTCCACGCTCCCCGGAACGGCGGAGAGGTACTTCCCGGGTGTATGCAGACCGCCAATGTAAACCACCAAATCGGCCTTCTCCAGAATCTCTTTGGTTTTTGGAAAGTTTGGAGTCTTGTTCCTCGTCTCTATCCCACGCTCCCCGAGGAACGTCGCGCGCAGGTCGTCAATAGTCAGGTAGAACACCTGAGCATCCTTTTGAGCCTTCTTTATAGCTCCGTAAGCGTATCTGGGGTAAATCCCAAGGTATGGTGGAACTCCGAGGCCGGCAGGCTCGTCGGTGTAGCCGTCTATCAGTACTATCCGCATGTCCGGCCGTACGCGATGGATTTTAAAAACCAATCGGCCTATAATTGTGGGGGTAGTTATGGAAGGGCCGACAGTTCCAGACTGGGCTGATAAGGTTCTCAAAAAGTTGGTAAAGCTTGGTCCAGAGGACATTCTCTCCCATCTTATCGCTCAAGAGCTTAAAAGAGCTGAGCTCTACTACGAGCTTTATGAGATAAGCGGTGAGATAACGTGGGATCAGAGAGTTCCGAAACTCTTCAAGCATCTCTATGAAAACTCCCTTGCGCGGGCAGAGGAATACGTCAAGCTTTTTCGTGAGCTCTTCCCGGGAGGGTCACCTAATCCTCCTAAGATTGATGCTCCTGGTCCAGAGATTTTGAAAGAAAGGCTCTGGAAGCTTGTTCACTCAGGTAATGTCAGCGAGATAGTAGAATACCTTCTTCAGCTCGAGGGTCTATCTGAGAGACTTTTGACAAGACTTGAGCACTCCCTTAGAGGTGGTACTGAAGTTAAACACGTCATAAACAGTGTAAGAGCCATTGAAAATGCGAACAGGGAGCTTCTAAGGGAGCTCTACCGTGAGCTCATGGGAGGAGAGCCTTTATAATTCCCTCTTTCTTCAATCGCTCTTCAATCTCCTTGACTTCAGCTGGGCCGAGCTGGAAAACCCTCTTATTTGAGTATGGAATGGAGTTCAGAACGTCCTTCAACTCCCTAAGCTTCCCCTTATCAATCCCGAGCATATGTGCTGACTTTTTGAGGGCGGAAGCAACGGTGCTTCTCCTGTGCTGGAAGAGCGCCTTAACAAGGTTTTCGTCGAGTTCCAAGCGCTCGTGTTTCGGCTTAGGTTCAACGACTACAACGGCGGAATCAACCTTAGGTCTCGGCCAGAAGGCACCCCTACCAATCCTTTCAACAAGCTCTGCGTTGGCCTTCGCCTGAACCATCATGGACAGACGCGAATAGTTTCTATCACCTGGTTTTGCCACCATCCTCTGAGCGAATTCAAGCTGGTAAATCAGAACGGCTCTTTCAAACTCCTGGTTTAAGAGTTTGAAAGTGATGGGTGAGGATATCTGGTAGGGGAGATTGGAGACCATCTTGTTGAATTCTGGCCATTTAACCCTGAGTGCATCACCCTCAATTATCTCGACGTTTGGCCAGCTGTACTCCCTCTTCAGTATCTCAACTATTCTCCTGTCCCTTTCAATAGCGTAAACCCTACCAGCTCTTCTGCTTAGTTCATCCGTTAAAACGCCAAGACCGGGTCCAATTTCAAGAACGGTGTCTTTCTCCGTTATCTCGGCCCGTTCAACGTTTCTCTCTATTATGTCATGCACTATCAAGAAGTTCTGGCCAAGATTCCTGTTGGGTCTGAGACCGTATTTGTAAATGATGGAAAAAAACCTCTCTTTCATTCCCTGAAAATCCTCCTGTGACCCACGAACAGCTTGTAGCGGTCCTTATCCTGGAGCTCATCTACTATCCTCTTTGCTATCATCTTAATCGGGTCGGGAAGTCCTTTTACCCTTTTTCGGAGGTCCTCAAAGCTCTTAAACGGTTCCCTCTGTCTCTCCTCGATAATTTCCCACATGTGCTTCTTACCGATTCCTGGGAGGAGCTCAAGGCTGTGAAGCCTGTTTGTTATCGGGGGGGCCACGTTGAAGAACTTTATAAACCGCTCTTCGTTGTTCTTTACAATCTCCTCGATGACATAGGGGAGCTCAGCTTTTGCGGTGTCCGTGAGCTCGTCATATGAGATTTTCTTGTTTATTAAGAGGATTTTATCCCTGTTGCCCTTTCCAATGAACACCCTTTCGTAGAGCATGAGGTCTCCCTTTGGAGTGACCTCAAGAAGGGTGAATGCTTTTTCACCTATAACCTGAGCGACGGGTTTTCCAGTTCTTCGCCCACTGTTGATGTCGAGGTATCCCTCCGGGAGGTAGTCAAGCACATAAGCATACTCCTCGTACTCAGAGTTTCGTCTCTTCTTCTCAATGCTTTCACGGTAAGAGTGCCTCCGGTACCTGTCCATCTTCTCTCCCCCAGAACCTATTCTCTTCCGAGTTTTTATACTTTCCTCACGCCAAAAAAGTAAGAATCAGTCGAGGGGCCGGTACTCATCAACAAGCTTTATTATCTCCTCGGCCTCCTCGGGGGTCGGCATGTGAGCCTCTTTGGCAAACACAACCCTTATGTCTAGGTAGTCATCCGGGAGTATATCAGCGAGCTTTGCCGCTATCCTCTCGTCAATCCACTCAAAGAGGTCCATAAGCTTCTCCTTAAGCTCCCTCGCCTTCTCGGGACTAAGTTTGGCGAACTTTTCGGCATGCTCCAGGCTTATCCTCGCTTCATAGAATATGGGCTCCTCTGGGTTTTCTGTAAGACCCTCTTCTCTCCTCAGCTCGAGGAGTTCTTTGGCCTCGGCCAGCGTGAGGAAGTTCTCCCCGAGCTTTTTCCTTCCTATCATGCTCATCCCTTCTGCGGTCTGAGGTGGACGGGATGAATGAAGAATGTCTTGACCTTTCCCCCATCCTGCACTTGGACTATGTATGCATCGCCGCGCTTGCCGACGACTGTTCCGGTCCTTCCGTGGAACCTCGGGTCGGGCATGCCCTTGTGGTAGCTCGGCTCTATGACGATGTGAACCCTCTGCCCAACCTCAAACTCCTGAAGGAACCTGGTGAGGGGAGGGAGACCCCTCTTTCTCGGCTTCTTGCTGAGCTTACCCCTGGTTTTCCTCCTAAAGCTGTGCGCCTTCTGAACCATTTCCACCACCTCTCAACTTTTACGGGCCCCAACGGGCAAACTCGGATTTACGACACGGGATTTTTCAAGGGGGACGCTTTTCGCTCCGTTTAGACTTAGGACTAACCCCCTGGGAATCACTAAAACCTTTCGGGTAGCATTTATAAATCTTTCACCCACCCATTGAGAATGTTCAGCACGTCGAGCCTCTCGCACCAGGCCTTCTTCCCAAGCAAATCGCTGACGCTCGGCTTAGTTCTCCCCCTGTCGCCTGAAACCAGCTCCTTGATGTAGAGCCCACCGTCGGTGACGAGGCGAAGCTCAAAGTGCTTTTCATCAATCCACCTTGCCTCAGCCTCGTGAACCTTCCTCACCCTCACCTTATCTGCCCTTGCCTTCCTGACGCGCCAGGGGGTTCTCTGGTGTATCTCAAGCCCCCTAAGCTTCCTCGCAACTTCCTCAGCTTCCTCTGGTGTTACGCCATCCTCCACAAAAACGAGTGCGAGGTATTCCTTCCGGTGATTCTTCGTTAGAACCTCCTCGGCTTCCTTCGCCGAGACGAAGTGAAGATTAAGAACCTCCACCTTTCCGCTCGCGTTTATCTCTTCCGCTATTTTCTCGAGGTCAACCCTTCTCCTCTTCGGGCTCTTAATCTCAACTATGAAGGGTCTTCCGTTGCCGAGCATTCTGACGTCAACGTCCTCCCTTCCTGCGCCTTTGAAGATGCATTTACCTTCAAAA
>NZ_JAMONU010000181.1 GCF_027066465.1 Thermococcus sp. | reverse complement strand
AGCCACCGTTAATCCTCCTCGACGAGCCCTTTGCCAACCTCGACGTCCAGACGAGGGCGAAGCTGTTAACCGAGATGAAGCGCTGGAAGCGAGAGCTGGGCTTCACGGCTCTGCACGTGACACACTCATTTGAAGAGGCAATCAGTTTAGGCGACCGCGTTGGGGTGATGCTAGACGGCAGGCTCGTTCAGGTTGGTAAGGTCAGGGACGTCTTCTCAAGGCCGGTGAGTGAAGAGGTTGCTCGCTTCCTCGGCTTCGAGAACATAATCGAGGGAATCGCTGAAGGGAGAAAGCTCAGGGTCAACGGCGTTGAGATTGAGCTTCCGGTCGAAGCCAAAGGACGGGTCAGGGTCGGCTTAAGACCGGAGGACATAATAATCTCGACCGAGCCGATAAGGAGCTCCGCCAGAAACGAGTTTAAAGCAATCGTTGAGTCAATCGAGGAGCTCGGCCCGCTCGTGAGGGTTCACCTTTCCCTCGGCGAGATAACCCTTACGGCCTTCATAACCCGCTCATCGATGCTCGAACTCGGGATAGAGAAGGGAAAAGAGGTCTACGTCAGCTTCAAGGCGAGCGCGCTTCACGTGTTCTGAGTTTGTCCCTTATCTCCACCGGCAGGCTCTCGTAGACCTCATTGAGGGCATCGATGAGCTCGACGAGTTCTTTAGCCGTCAGCGTCGTCGTCTTCGGGCCGATTTCGAGTATCAGCGCGTCGTATTCCTCCGGCGAGACCTCCTCAAGCTCGTCTAAATGCTCGGCTTTCCTCGGGATTATGTTCACCTCTCCAATCATTCTACCGGCCCTTATCTCGGCCTCCCGCTCCTCTATCGGCACCTCCTTGGGGCAGTCGTAGCGCTCGACGAAAATCTTGATGTCCACCACCGGCGTTCCGTCGAGGGCGTCAATCTCATCTATGTAGAGCCTGCCCTCCTCGATGCGGTGAATTCTGACGGTGTAGAGAGCTATCGGATTCGGCCTGTAGGGCGAGCGCGTGGCAAAAACGCCGGTGAGCGGGTTCTTCGGGTTCCCGTAGGGGTGCACCTTGAGGATTCTTCTCCTTGCGGGCGTGTCGCTCTCGTGGAACCAGAGGACGAGCTTGACCCAGTCGCCTTCCCTGAGGCCCTCCGTTGCCTCCCAGAACTCGGGCAGGATTTCGATGTGCGTTTCCTCACTTTTCCTCACGAAGCCGACGGGGGTTATTTTGAAGGGTTCGAAGTTCATCGTCCTCACCGCTCACCGGTTGGCGGGCTTCCTTATAAACCCGGGGGCAACTTTTAAAAACGTCATTCGCTTTCAAATCCCTATGGTAATAACTTAATCATGCGGATGTGTAGGGCATGGTTCGGGGGAGGAGAGAGAATCTGGCCCTGCTGTTGCTCCTGCTGGTGTTCCTGTCAACACTGACCCTCGGCTACATGTCTTCCCCCTCCGGAGCTGGCGGAAACAGAACTAAAAATATCATTACCTCCCTTTCCGAGACCCTGAGGGGTGGGGACACCGGAAACCGGAGCGCGCATTCGGGTTCCGGCTATATGACGACCTTCGGGGACACGGTGATTGGAAGGGGTTCCCCCGAGGAGGGGCTGGGTTACAGACCCCCGACCTCGAACTTCAGCTTCCGCGAATCAGACGTTCACGTGAAGTGTCCCGTGGCGATACTGCCGAAGGACCCGATGCTCGTGTGCGTTAAAACCCCAGCCAGAAGCGTTCCGCTGATTAAATGGAACCTCCCCTCCGACTTCCGCATGATTGCGTGGTTCAACGGCACATATTATTTGCTCCTCGTCAGCACTCCCGCGGGCCCCGTTCCCATCGGCGGAGTAGCAGGCAGGCCAGTGTACAGCCTGAGAACGTCCAGACCGCTTGTTCTGATGACCTACAACTCGTCGGTCAGCTTCACGGTCACCACGAACTTTACCGGCAACATAACAGTTTATTCGGGCCTTCCGGTGAGAATAGAAAACGTTTCCGGAAACGGCTCGGCGCTGGTTTACACCCTCTCGATTCCCCCGCTCGGGAAGAACTACACGCCCGGCTACTACCCGGTTTTCATAACCGCCGGCAACGACACCGGCACTGTGGCTCTTCTCATGTGGGTTGCCCTCCTCGACAGGCCCGTCGTGAGGATACTCGGCTCCCCCTCCGAACTCAGCGGGAACGGAAGGCTGACGATGCGGGTCTGGGGTGAGGTCAGATACACGAACGGCTCGCCGGTGCGCGACGGGCTCGTTACGGTGACCCTCAACAGGACGAAGAACTCCACGGGGGTGGTTGTCGGGATAGTCCGCCTGCACGACGGCGTCTTCAACCTCACCGCTTACGTTCCCTCGAACGAGCCTCCGGGGGAGTACCACGTGGTGGCCCACTACAGGGGCTACCTCGCCTACCCCTCGAACAGCGACCCTGTCGTTTTCATAAGGAGGAAGCCCGAGGTCAGCGTCAAACCGGCAAACGGAACCCTCAGGGTTTACCTGCACTGGGGCAACGTTTCCCTGCCAAACGCCACCATAACGGTAGTTGTTGGCAACGAGACCTTCCGCCTGAGGACCGGTGATGAGGGCTACGCTTACCTTCCCCTGACCGGAAACGTGAGCGAGGTGAGGGTTTACTACCCCGGTAGCAGATACTACACACCCTTAAACGAGACCATTGAGGTTAAACGGAACGTTGAGGCCGGTACTAACTCGACGGCGACGCGGGTTGAGCTCCCGGAGAAGAAAACCTTCCGCGTTCCGGGGAGGCTCGTGCTCATGACAATCGGCGCCGGCGTCGGGGCGCTCGGCGGTGTTCTCTACCTCCGCAGGAAGCGGACCTTTGAATCGCTCCACAATGAAACGTCCCTGAAGAAGCCCGTGAGAATTCTCGAGCCTGCGAGAAGGGTTTTCCTGCCGGGGGAGCGCGTGAGGTTCCTGCTGAGCGACGAGGTCGAGGCCTTCCTCGACGGGAATCCGCTCGGCTTCGGCCGGGAGTTTCAAATCGAAGTAACCCCGGGGAGGCACGTCCTCTCGGCCGGGGGCGCGGAGTTCGAGTTCCTGTGCCTTCCCCCGAGGGAGGCCGTAATCGAGGCCTATTCAAGGCACTTCCTCCCGTTTGCACTTTCAAAGGGCGTTCCAGTCGAGAACCTGACGCCCTATGAGCTGGAGCATCTGCTCACGAGGAGGAGCCTCGATAGAACCCTCCTGCGGAAGGTGACCGAGGCCTTCGTTCTGGCCGAGTACGGCGGGCGTCCGTTCGGCGAGAGGGACTTCATGGAGTTCGTTGAGGCCATGGAGAGGCTGGGGGTGTTCGGCAATGGGGAATGAGAAAGATTCCATCGTCGCGACCCTGCTCGTGGGAAGCGCCACGTGGGGCTTAATCTTCCTGTTCCTCACAAGGAGCATCGTTCCTTCAGCGGTGATGGGCTTCGGAGCCGGTCTGCTGACGCTGGCGCGGAGCGTGGAGCGCTTCAGGGATTTGCTCGTCAGAGGGCTAGGCTTCGCCCTCCTCGGCGCTGGAGTGCTCATCTTCAAAACCGGAGCCTGGTACAGGTCGTTCATCGCGGTGTCGCTGTTCTGGGTGGGCTTCCTCTACGCCCTCGCCTACATCGGCGTTAGGAGGTATGAGAGCGACTTCGTCGAGCGCAACCTGCTGGCGTTTGCGCTGATGGGATTTCTCTTCGCGTTCCTCCTCACGTATCCAGACACGGCGCGGGCCCTGAGCTACGTTATCTACCTCCTCGCGAGCGGGGCAATCGTTTACCTCACCTACCTCGTCTCGAGCTACATCGGAACTCGCCTCGGCAGGGACGAGAGAATCCAGCCCCTGCCCCTCCCGACCCTCGAAACGAGGAGGGACCTCTACGCCCACGACATCAGGAGAATTTACTCCAGCTTCGTCGAGAAGGGTGAAAAGGCGCCACTCGTCGTCTTCCTCGTCAGGAACGCGCCCGATGGCATCGACGACGGCCAGCTTGCGCGGATTCTCAGGCCCATCATCGAGTACTCCCCTCCGAGGTTCTCGCCCCTCACCCCGCAGTGGGTGGTCGAGAAGAAGCTCAACGACGAGAGGGCCAGAAGGGCGAGGATTCTGCTTAGAGTGCTCAGGAGCCTTGGCGTCGGGGTGGGGACGGAATGAAACGCTCCACGGTTCTCGTCTCGCTCACCCTGCTTCCGTTCGCCTTCGCGGTCTTCACTGGGGTGCTGGGGATAGCGTACGTGAGCCTCATTCCGGCTTCCCTGCTGGCCTACACCTACCTCTCGGACGTTCCCTCCGGCTTCCACGTCGAGCGGTGGGTCGAGGGCACGACCCTCTCGGTCGGCAGGGAAACCCGGGTCAGAGTTAAGCTCCGCGTCGAGCGGGGTGCCGGGATGGTCTACGTCGGGGACGTTCCCTCCCCGGGTCTCCAAGTCATTGGCGACAACAGGCGCGTCTTCGTGAAAAAACCGGGAAAGGTTCTCGAGGTCGAGTACGAGTACACCCTCAGGCCGATGAAGAGGGGACTGCACACCCTCTCGCCCGTCGAGGTGATTGGCAGGGACTTCCTGGGGGTCCTCGGCGTCAGCTACTCAATCTTTGGGGACGAGGTGAGAATCGAGGCGAGGCCGAGAATAGGGAACCTGCGCGGCAGACCCCTCAACAGGCTCCGCGTGAGGAAGCCCCGGGTTCCGGTTTTCACCTCCACGCTGGGCTTCACGACCAACGACTTCCGCGAAATCAGGGAGTACCAGCCCGGCGACCCGCTCAAAAAGGTTAACTGGAAGGCAACCGCGAGGCTCGGAAGGGCCCTCGTGAACGAGTACGAGCCGGAGGGAGTAGGAACCGTTATGCTCTACATCGACACCACCACGAGCATGAGCGCCGGTGACATATTCAGGGGCGCCCTCGAGAGCGCTATAAGCCTCTCCCTGTCCCTCATTTACACTCTGCTCAGAACGAACCTCCGGGTAGGGGTTTACTTCGTCGGCTCCGGGAGGTTCGTCACGCCCAGAACAGGCGTTCAGGCCTTCTCAACCTTCATGAGAACCGCGGTTTCGGTGGGTCCATCAAGCGTTGAAAACGAGGACTTTTCATTGGCCGTCGAGAGGTCGAGGAAGCTGGGCGCCGTTGACCTCGCAATCTTCATAACCAACCTGACCTCCTACAACGTCTCCGAGGTAAGGGAGGGCGTCGAGCGGTTGAGGAGTGCCTGGGGCTGTACGGTTTTCGTGGTCGACGTCAACCCCTACGGCCACTTCGGGGAGGTGCACTCCGGTCTCGCGACCCTGCATAAGAAGTCCCTCTCCAAAAGGGTCGGCGCGCCCGTCCTCCACTGGGACCCGCTGAAGGAAACTCCCGTCAAAGGTGTGAAGAGGGTTCTCGGGGGTGTCTTCGGTGCGCCTTGAGCTGAGGCCGGTTCAAGTTAAATTACTCACGCTCCCCCTAATCCTCCCAATGGCGTGGTTTCTGAGCGCTTTCGGCCTCGTTTCCCCAATCGTCAGTGCTCTAAAGGGGGCGGTTGGTTTCTCAATCCCTAGTTCGGTTCTCTCCGTCTCCATAGTACTTCTGGCTGCCGTCCTCGCCCTCACCTATGAAAGGCTTTTCGACTTCTTCAAGTGGTCGCTGGTCGTTTACCTCATTCAGGCGGTTTTCGGAGTTCCCTTCGCGGTTCTCGGTCACTACGTCACCGGCTTTGTTGTCCTGTTCACCGGATTCATAATCCTCCTAATCCTCGGTTGGGTTGAGGAGAGTGCTGGCCCTGACCCCTCGAACGACGGAATCGTTGTGGAATCCCTCGCCGAAGCCCTCACCCCGCTACCCGTTGCCTTCATGTTCATCGCGGTTCTCCTCGGCTGGAGCTCCTTTGGAAGCTCGCCGAGGGCTTTCCTGCCCTTCGCCTTCCTCGTCCCCCTCCTAATCGGCGCCGTGGTAGTTCTGGCCCTGCTGGCCGAGAAGCATGAAGAGGAGCCCTCCGGAAAAAGGACCTATCTCGTGATAAGGACCGCGATGAAGGTTGGCGACTCCTTCTCTCTGGACGTTCGCGAGATGAGCGAGAGAAGCGTTACCTTTGACCTCTCCGGCGGTTCACCCGTTCACCGGCCGGTTCTGCTGAAGGTTCCCTGGGAGGGTTCTCCGCCCTCGGTA
>NZ_JAMONU010000180.1 GCF_027066465.1 Thermococcus sp. | reverse complement strand
CAGCGCGGCTCTCCATAACGCGGATTTCCTTGACCATGTGGGGCATGAGCCTCATAACCAGCGTCGTCGGCGGGCTGGGGATTCCTATGAAAGAGCCCATCAGGATGAGCGCGAAGACGTTCTCGAGTTCCCTCAATTCGAACTCAATAAACTCGGTTGATTGGTGACGAAACGCCTCCCCGAATCCTTTCAAGAAATCCTTAATCTTCTGCAAGCTCTCACCTCCAGAAGGAAAAAATTAAAGAACGAAAGCTTCAGCTGGCCATTGCGGCGTACTCTTCTGATGGCTTCTTCCAAGCGTGGTACCAGTCTATAACCAGCATTATGTTCAGGAGCAGTCCTATGATGGTTATCAGACCCACTGAGTACTTCGTTAGGAGGCTGCTGATTCCTGGTATCACGACCACTAAGAACCATAGGAGGGCCAATGTAACGGTTATCCAGAGGAATAGGGCCGGGATTATGACAGCCCACTTCCAGTTGCCGTGCGGGTTCTGAACCTTCGCAACCCAGAGCGATGCGGTCATTAAGGCTATGCTGGCGAGCATCTGGTTCATGCCGCTGAAGGCCGGCCAGATTACAAGCCAGCTTCCGCCCCATGCGAGGGCCATTCCAAAGACAACGAGTATTATGGAGGCAAGCCACTTGTTCTTCAGGACTTCAGGTGCTTTAGCCATCTCCATGATTTCCTGCCAGGCGAACCTTCCAAGCCTCGTCGCCGTATCGAGGGTCGTCAGCGCAAACGCCGCCACCCAGAGGCTCGCGAAGAGGGCGGCCGCCTCGGTCGGGAACCCGAACGCGTTGTGGACTCCAAGGGCATAGCTCTTTGCAAATATTCCAACCTTGAGCTTGTGGTGGACGACCTGTATGGCGTACTGGCTTCCCCAGTTGTCGTAGTTGACGGGTATCTTGAGGGTCTGGAAGACCTGCATTCCGTAGACCGCTATCGAGGCTATAACCAGCGTTGAGAGGAAGCCCTCGGTGAACATTCCGGCGTAGCCGACCATGAGGCCGTGAAGCTCGTTGTCAAGCTGTTTGCTCGTTGTTCCCGAACCTACGATGGAGTGGAAGCCGCTCAGCGCTCCACAGGCGATGACCAGAGGAATCGTTGGCCAGAACGGTGAGGGCTTTCCACCGACGACGTTGGCGCTCCAGGTGGTGAAGGCGGGTGCCGTGAAGGTTCCCAGTCCCTTAATACCCACAACTATGAACGCCAGTCCGCCGAGAATCAGTCCGAACCAGAGTATGTATGCGTTCAGGTAGTCCCTGGGCTGGAGCAGAATCCAGACCGGCAGTGACGATGCTATGATGACGTAGATTCCGAGGGCAATCAGCCAAACGTGGGTGCTGGCATGTATCGGATACTTGAAGCCGATGTATATCGCTAGGATAAGCAGGATAATGCCTATTATGGTTCCAAGCTTGAAGTCAACCTGCCACTTGTAGAGGAGCAGTCCGAGGATTACCGCAACGCCCATGAAGAGCCATGAGGCCGTTGCCGCACCTGGTGTCTTGTAGAATATTCCGCTTATAACAGCACCGAATGCCGCAACGACCAGTACCAGTGAGAACCAGACATAAAGCTCGAATGCCATGCTAGTTCTTTTGCTCATAAGCTTTCCTGCAATCCACTGGATTGACTTACCGTCGTAGCGCACAGATGACATCAATGCCAGATAGTCATGGACGGCACCGATGAAGACGTTTCCGAACCACACCCACAGGAGTCCCGGCAGCCAGCCCCAGGCCATTGCAACCGCCGGACCGACTATTGGTCCAGCTCCCGCGATGCTCGCGAAGTGGTGGCCGTAGAGCACCACTGGGTTCGCTGGAACGTAGTCAACTCCATCGTAGAGTCTGTGGGCCGGGGTCGGCCTGTTGGGGTCCGCTCGAACGACTTTGTTCTGGAGGGCTTTACCGTAGCTGAAGTAGAAACCGACGTATATGGCCGCCGCTATCAGGATTATTACAGCGGAGTTCATGGTTGCACCTCCGACAGATTTTTGCACATTAGTGTACACTTTGATTATTTAAATGCCTTTCGGCAGAAAACTGAAAAACTTTCGGCTTTTAACTTAAAATTGGAGAAAATATAAATTAAGATTCAAAATTAAAATGGGAGCGTTGGGGAATTACTCAAGCTCCACCAGAGGCTGTCCTGTGTCGACGGTGTCGCCTTCTTTGACGTAGATTTTCTTCACTACGCCATCCCTCGGAGCTGGAATTTCGTTCTCCATCTTCATGGCCTCAAGCACGACCAAACCCTGCCCGATTTTTACCCTCTGTCCTTCGCTCACAAGGACCCTGAGGATTTTACCGGGCATTGGAGCCGTAACAACGTTCTCGGAGCCACCTGGGAGGGGCCGTGAAACAGAAGCCGGGGAAGAAGGAACGGGGGATGGAACTGGAGATGGAGCGGAAGCACCCGGGGAAATGCCGGTTTGAACCGAAGGCATCTGAACTCCCCGTAGGTATCTCAGCGCACTCAAATCAACACCCTCGATGCCGACCTCGAACTCAACGCCGTTCACGTATATCTTAACCTTTGAAGCGCTCTTGGGAGGCTCGATTTTTACCCTGCCTTCCTCTCTAGCTTTGAAGAACTCGAGGGCGACCTCCGGGAAGAGGCAATACGTGAGAACGTCCTCCTCCTTGTGGAGGTAGCCGAGTTCCTCAAGCTTCTTTCGGCACTCCTCAAGCCCGGGCTTGAGAAGGCTTCCCGGCCTCTCCGTTATAGGCTCCTCGTCGCCGAGGACGAGCCTTTTAAGCTCGGGGTTTATCTCCGCTGGAGGCCTTCCGTAAAGCCCCCTGATGTAGTCCTTAACCCCCTGTGTTATCTGCTTGTATCTCCCAAAGAGGACGTTGAGAACCGCCTGCGTTCCAACTATCTGGCTCGTCGGCGTCACGAGCGGCGGCCAGCCCAGGTCTGCTCTAACCCTTGGAATCTCCTCAAGGACTTCGTCAAGCTTATCGAGGGCCTTCATTTCCTTGAGCTGAGCTATCAGGTTGGAGAACATTCCGCCGGGAACCTGGTACTTGAGGACGTAGGGGTTCACCATTAGCGTCTCCTTGTGGAGCAGTCCCCAGTACTTCTCCTCGAGCAACTTCTTAAGGTAGCGGGAGACCTTGTGAATCAGCTCCCTGTCGAGGTGGCTTCCGACTGCTTCCGGGAGGGCGTGCCATATCGTCTGTATTCCGGGCTGGGCCGTTCCAAAGGCGAGCGGGCTTATGGCGGTGTCTATGTAGTCCGCTCCGGCTTCCACGGCCTTGAGATACGTCGCGACGGCCATTCCCGTCGTCGAGTGAGTGTGAACGTTGACTGGAACACCGTAGGTTTCCTTTATCTCGCTTACAAGCTCGTAGGCCTTCCAGGGGGTCAAGAGACCCGCCATGTCCTTAATCGTTATGACATCGACGTCGAGCTTCAGGAGCTCCTCGACTTTCTTCATGTAGTACTCCAGCGTGAAGATTTTGCCGGTTGTGTAGGCTATCGCCCCCTGAACCTCGGCTCCAACTTCCTTGGCCTTTTTTATGGCCACTTCCATGTTCCTGACGTCGTTGAGGGCATCGAAGACTCGGAAGATGTCTATTCCGTTTTTATGGGCAAGCTCAACGAACTTCTCGACGACGTCGTCCGGATAATGCCTGTAGCCGACGACGTTCTGACCGCGAAGAAGCATCTGGAGCTTCGTCTTCCTTATGTGCTCCCTGAGGAGGTGGAGCCTCTCCCAGGGGTCCTCCCGGAGGTAGCGTATGCAGACGTCGAAGGTTGCCCCGCCCCATACCTCCATCGAGTAGAAGCCGATTTTATCCATGGTTTCGGCGATTGCCAGCATATCCTCGGTTGTCATCCTCGTCGCTATGAGCGACTGGTGAGCGTCCCTAAACGTTGTGTCTATAATTTCAACCCTCGTCATGTTTTCACCCCTTTCTCTCAAAAGAGAAATGAACACTTAAAAGCATTACGACGGGGAAAGAAAAAGAATTAGACAGATGACGAAAATCAGAGGAGGCCCTCGGCCTTCGCCGCTTCCTCCGGGTCTTCGTTTCTGTGAACAACCCTTAGAAGGGCTTTTATGAACGGCTCCGGATTCTCGCGCTGGAAGATGTTTCTGCCAACTACGGCTCCAGCGCCACCGGCCTCTATTACCTCCCAGACGACCTTGAGGAAATCAACGGGGTCATCCTTTTTGGCCCCTCCGCTCAGCAGGACGGGAACGCCGGCCGCTGCCTCAACGACTTTGGCAAAGGTTTCTTTCGAGCCCGTCCAGTACGTCTTTATCATGTCCGCACCGCTCTCGGCGGCCGCCCTCGCCCCGTACATCACGACGCGGTAGTCCTCCTTTCTGCCGTATTTTTCGGTGATGTACGGACCCCGCGGGTAGGCGAACTGCACAACCGGGAAGCCGAGGTCGTGGGCGTAGCTTGCTATCTCCGCGAACTGGCGCATCATGACGTCCTCTTGCGGCGAACCCCAGTAGACGGTTGCCGCTATGGCGTCGGCGCCGAGCTTTATCGCATCTTCAACATAAGCTAGCTGGCTCTGGAGGAGCTGTTCCTCCTTCGGGCGGAGGTTGGTTTTGCTCGTGAGCTTGACCATCAGGCCAACGTTGGGCTTGACCTCGTCGCCGGCTATCCTTGCAATGCCGGGAAGCATCATAACGCCGTCTATTCCGGCCCTTACGACTTTCCTTATGATTACCCTGGGGTTTACGTGCTCCCAGACGGGTTCGAAGTCAGTTGGGCCGTGCTCAAAACCGTGGTCCATCGCGAAGATTAGCGCCCTCCCGTCCCTTCTGAAGAATCTCCTAAGCCTCCTCCTAACACCAACGCTCTGGTAGGCATCCATACTAATCACCGAGAGTGATATATACATAGGAGGATTTAAGGTTTTCCCCGGGTTTTACTACATACGATGGTTTTCCGCAACTGTTTAAATCCCTTTCGACAAACGGTGAAGTGGTGTTCAAATATGAAGTGGCACATCGTCCGCCTTACCGAGGTTAGGTCAACTAACGAGTACGCCAAGGAGATAGCCGAGGACGTTCCAGAGGGAACCATCGTGCTGGCCAGGAGACAGACGTCGGGGAAGGGCAGAAAGGGAAGGTACTGGGCGTCCCCGGAAGGGGGCCTTTGGATGAGCGTAATCCTCAAGCCGAAAACACCAATCGAGAACGTTCCAAAACTCGTGTTCGTTGGGGCGCTCGCCGTCGTTGATGCCCTCGCAAAGTACGGTATCCCCGCCGAGATAAAGTGGCCCAACGACGTCCTCGTGGAAGGAAGAAAAATAGCCGGAATCCTGAGTGAATGCAGGCTCGACAGGTTTGCCGTTCTGGGGATAGGCCTAAACGTGAACAACGAGATTCCCGAAGAGCTTGAAGACTCTGCGGTCTCAATGAAGGGCCTGCTTGGTTTTGAAGTCGACCTTGACGAGGTTCTCCAGAGAATTCTGAGGGCGCTTTCCTACTGGTACAGCCTATTTAAGAGCGGGAGGCACCGGGAGATACTCGATGCCGTGCGCAGGAGAAGCGCCGTTCTGGGAAGGCACGTCAGGGTTATTGAGGACGGGGAGGTTCTCCTTGAGGGAACTGCCCTGGACATAGACGATGACGGAGCGCTGGTCGTGGAGACGGGCGAGGGGACGAAGAGGGTTCTCTACGGTGACGTTTCGATACGTTTCTCGTGATTTTCCTTAACTTTTTCGTCATTTTGGCAAATAATTTTGAGAAAACCTAAAGAAGTTCAATATTCGCTTCTATTTTTGGTTGATTCGTCATAACCGAAGGCAAAATTTCATCGGAGGGTTAGGGATGGGAATAGTGCGGAGGTACCTTGAGTATCCGGTCCTCTGGAAAATACTCTACGGTCTGGTTTTGGGTGCGGTCTTTGGCCTCGTGGCCGGGCACTTTGGCTGGACGGGCTTCGTAGAGACGTACATCAAACCGTTTGGAGACCTCTTCGTCAGGCTCCTGAAGATGCTCGTGATGCCGATTATACTGGCTTCCCTCGTCGTTGGCGCCGCCAGTATAAGCCCGGCGAGAC
The DNA here is from genome assembly GCF_027066465.1 of Thermococcus sp. Lineage (GTDB taxonomy): Archaea > Methanobacteriota_B > Thermococci > Thermococcales > Thermococcaceae > Thermococcus. The sequence goes on along the minus strand of NZ_JAMONU010000180.1, from coordinate 139 downwards.
TTGGACGGGTTGGGGCGAAAATCATCGTCTACTACCTTGCAACGTCTGCCATGGCCGTTCTGTTTGGTCTCTTCGTCGGCAGGCTCTTCAACGTCGGCTTGGGAGTGCACCTTGGCTCCGGAACCGGGAAGGCAATCGA
>NZ_JAMONU010000179.1 GCF_027066465.1 Thermococcus sp. | reverse complement strand
GGGTTGTCGAAGATTTTCTCTGCTGGACCGACCTCGACGAGCTTCCCGAGGTACATGACGCCCATCCTGTGGCTCATGTACTTGACGACACCGAGGTCGTGGCTTATGAAGAGGTAGGAGAAGCCGTGCTTCTTCTGGAGGTCCTTGAGGGTGTTGAGTATGTTCGCCTGCACCGAAACGTCTAGGGCTGATGTCGGCTCGTCGAGGACGACGAAATCCGGCTGGAGGGCGAGTATCTTTGCCAGCGCTATCCTCTGCCTCTGACCGCCGGAAAACTCGTGGGGGTAGCGGTAGAGGTGCATCTCGTTGAGGCCGACGCTCTCGAGTAGCCTTATCACGAACTCCTCCGGGTCGTCAACCTCGATGCCGTGGAACTTGACCGGCTCCATTATGATGTTGAAGACCGTCTGCCTGGGGTCGAGCGACGAGTACGGGTCCTGGAACATTATCTGGGCGTGCCTCCTGAACCAGAGAAGCTCCTTGCCCTTCAGCTTGGTCACGTCCTTTCCCATGAAAGTTATCTTTCCATCGGTCGGCTCTATCAGCCTGAGTATCGTTCTTCCGGTGGTGGTCTTGCCGCAACCGCTCTCGCCGACGAGTCCGAAGGTCTCACCCGGCATTATCTCAAAGCTGATTCCGTCAACTGCCTTGACCCACGCCACCGTCCTGAGAAGGCTCCTAACGGGGAAGTACTTCTTGAGGTTCTCAACCTTGAGCACTGGCTCCATCCTCATCACCTCAGTACCTGTGGCAGGCCACGAAGTGGCCGGGTTCTACTTCCTTGAGCTCCGGCTCCTTTCTCCTGCATATTTCCTCGGCCAGCGGGCATCTCGGGTGGAAGCGACAGCCCTTCGGCGGCGTTATGAGGTTCGGCACGGTTCCGGGAATGCTCTCAAGCTTCTCTATTTTGCCGAGCGGGTTTGGAACCGCCCTGAGGAGGGCCGCGGTGTACGGGTGAAGCGGGTTGTGGAATATCTGGTCGACGGTGCCTATCTCGGCTATCTTTCCCGCGTACATGACGACGACACGCTGAGCAGTCTCGGCGACGACACCGAGGTTGTGGGTTATGAGAAGGACCGTTGCGTTGTACTTCCTCTTCAGCTCGTTGAGCAACTCGAGTATCTGGGCCTGAACCGTAACGTCAAGAGCCGTCGTCGGCTCGTCCGCTATGAGGAGGCGCGGGTTGTTGGCGATTCCGATTCCTATAACAACACGCTGTTTCATACCACCGCTGAGCTCGTGCGGGTAGTTCTTCACCCTCCTCTCCGGGTCTGGGATGAGCACCTCCCTGAGTATGTCGACGGCCTTCGCTATGCCCTCCTTGATGTTCTTGACCTTCCCGTGAACTTCCATGGCCTCCCCAATCTGGTAGCCGACGGTGTAGAGCGGGTCAAGCGATGAATGCGGGTCCTGGAAGATGTAGGCTATCTCGTTGCCGCGGATTTTCCTTATCTCCTCCTCGCTAAGTTTGAGCAAATCAACGGTCGAACCGTCGTCGCGGTGGTAGATAACCTGTCCGCTGACTATTCTTCCAGGGCTTTCGATGAGCTTGGTTATGGCCCTCGAGGTGACGCTCTTTCCACAGCCGGTCTCACCGACGAGCGCCAGCGTTTCACCGCGATAAATGTCGAACGAAACGTTCTCTATTGCCTTAACGACGCCGGCGTAGGTGTAGAAGTAAACGCTGAGGTTTTTGATTTCGATAATCGGTTCAGGCATTCGATTCACCTCCCTTGCCCTTCTTCTTGAGCTTGAACTCGAGGCTCCTCCTGGTTCTCGGGTCGAGGATGTCCCTCAGTCCATCGCCGAGAAGGTTCCATCCGAGAACGACCGTGACTATCACTATTCCCGGGAAGGCGACCAGCCACCACGCCTGAGGGAACTGCTGTGAGCCTTGGTTGATGAGGTTACCCCAGTCCGGTATCGGCGGAACCGCTCCAAGTCCTAGGAAGCTCAGACCCGCCTCCGTCAGGATTATCCCACCGAAGTCCATGGTAATCATAACCAGTATCGGGCCGATGATGTTTGGAAGAATGTGCCTGAAGAGTATCGTCCTCGTGGGCAGGCCTATCGCCCTAGCGGCTTCGACGTAGAGGTTCTCCTTCTCTGTGAGGGTTGAACCGCGCGTCACCCTCGCGTAGCCCGGCCACCAGACTATGACGAGGGCAACGAAGACCGAGAGGAGCTTTCCGAGGTTGTTTACGTCCCTCGGATGCAACGCGAAGAGCTTGAGCACCAGCGTCTGCGCCCAGACGTGTGCATTGAGGAAGTTCTGAATCCTCCCCGGAAGAACTGCGGAGAGCGCTATGGCCAGTATGAGCCCGGGAAAGGCCAGAAACATATCGGTTACACGCATTATTACCTCATCAACCTTTCCACCGTAGTAGCCCGAAATCAGGCCGAGGATTATACCAATGGTCGGGCCTATGAGGATAATGAATATGTCCAGCACGAGTGCTGTCCTCGCCCCCTCCAGGAGAATGCTGAGCACGTCCCTCCCGTAGGTGTCCGAGCCGAGGGGATAGTGGATGTAGGTCATGTAGTGGACTATGTAGCCGTTCTGGAGCTCCGTAACGTTGAGGAAGTAAGTCGAGCCGGGCGGCGCGAGCTGAGTCGAGTAGTTGTAGTTAACTGGGAAGAAGTCGTAAGGCCAAGGGGCAAGATACGGGCCGAAGATTCCAACGAAGATGTAGATTATAACGATGACGAGGCCGAGGAGAGCGGGCGGTGAGCGGTTCAGGGCGTAGGCCATCAGCTTCCACTCTTTGATTCTCGACTGATTCCTCCTCTTCCAGTCCTTCTTGAAGAGCGTTATGAAAGACGCGAGGCCGTCGATGAGCCTGTCGCTGAGCCTGTCAAGGATGCTCATCTCGTACTCTTCCCTCGGCTCGTACTCCCCAACCTTTTCTTCTGCCATTTCTACCACCTCAGAACCTGACCCTCGGGTCGATTACCGCGTAGAGTATGTCCGCAACGAGGTTTGCTGTAACGAAGACTATTGCATAGAGGAAGGTAACGCCTATCAGGGCGGGGAAGTCGAGATACATTATCGACTGGAGGGCGTAGCGGCCTATTCCTGGGAGGTTGAAGACGGTCTCGGTAATCGGGGTTCCAGAGAGGAGTCCGCCGAACTGGAGGGCGAGTATTGTTATGACCGGAACGAGGGCGTTCTTGAGGACGTGCCTGTAGAGCCTGCTCTTGGGAACGCCCTTTGCCTTCAGAAAGAGCGTGCTGTCCCTGCTGTAGGCTTCAAGGAATGAGTTCCTTGTAAACCTCATGAGAACACCGGCCGCGGCTATTCCAAGGGTAAAGCCCGGCAACCAGAAGCGCCTGACCTGCTCGACGAAGTTGCTCCAGTTGAGGGTGAGTACGTCGTCTATTATGGGTATGTGGGTTATCTGGTGCGGCGGCCCTGGGGGTATTCCGGCCAGCGTCGTCATGTTCCAGTGTATGAAGAACAGCCATATGAAGAGGTATGCTATGACGTAGATTGGGGTTGAGATGAACACCAGGGCGACAATTCTCAGAACCATATCCGTTGCCTTATTCCTTTTAAGGGCCGAGATTATACCCAGCGGGAGACCAATCAACACCACGAAGAAGAACGCAAACAGTGCCAATTGAAACGTCACAACGAAGCGATTACCTATGTTGGTGAAAACTGGCTCCTGATTCAATGGGTCAAGGAGAGAGTTCGTGAAGAGACCCTTAACGAGGAAGATGTACTGGTCGTACCAAGGCTGGTCGAGGTGGTACTCCTTTTTAATCATCTCTATAGCGGCCTGAGAAGCCTTTTCTCCCCCCGCCCACGCCCTGACGGGGTTGGCCGGGATGACGTACGCGATTATAAAAACAATGAGCGTAACCCCTATTAGAGTCGGGACAAACGTCAGCGCCCTTCTAACGAGGAACTTTCCAAGCCCTGCCACGTTCTTTCCCTCCCGAGACTTTAGAACAAGGTAAAGAAAAGAAAGAAGCCTCAGCCGCTTATAACTTCGTAGTTGAGGCTATCGAAGACTACCGCGCTCTGGAGGAACGGACCGACGTAATCATCGGGATCGAGGAAGTCCGGGGCCCATCCGACGATGTAGACGTCAAAGTCACCGCTGGCTGTCTTGCTGAGAAGCGTCGGCCATGAGAGCGGCGTTACCGATACCTTGAAGCCGAGCTGGCCCCACGTGTTCTGGAGGAGCGTCGCTATCTTCTCACGCTGGGTGTTTCCGGTGTTGTAGTAGATGCTTATCGTGTAGTCGCTCGGGTTGATGCCGGCTTCCCTGATGAGCTGCAGTGCCTTGGCGATGTTGTACTTGTACTTGATGACGTTGTACTCGGTGTAGCCGAGCCATCCAATCGGAATCGGTCCGTAGTTGGGCACCATGTAGCCCTTGTAGACCGCCTGGTAAATCTCCTCATACGGGGTGGCCCAGGCGAGCGCCTCCCTGACGAGGACGTTGTCGAAGGGCTTCTTGGCGGCGTTGAGGACTATGAAAACCATGTCCGGTGTGACGAAGGAGCTTATGGTTGACTCAAAGCCGTCAAGCTTGAGGTTCTTGACCGCGTCAAGCCTGTCAACGGGAACCGCCGCGATGTCGGCAACACCCTTCTGGAAGAGGCTTATGCGGGTTGTTGGGTCGCTTGAGAGGATGTAAATGACACGCTGGGTTACGGCGTAGTTCGGGTACTCCTCCTCGAGCTTCTTCCAGATGGTGGCGTTCCAGTAGTAGGGGTTCCTCTCAAGGATTATGTAGCTGTTCTGCTTGGCCTCCTTGATGTAGAACGGTCCGGTGAAGACTCCAATCATGTTGTTCTGGAGCATCATGTGTATCGGGTCCTTCGAACCGGGCTGGACGTAGTTGGCCCACTCCCAGGGCTTCCTGCCCCAGTCAGCGGCCTTCATGGCCTCCTCGTACTTGTCGCCGAGCATGTACTTGGCCGGGATGACCATGAGGTACGGGTCGGCGAGGACGCTGAGTATACCGCCGTACGGGTGCGGCAGGACGAGCTTGTAAACGCCGGCAGTCGGTCCATTGTAGCCGAAGAACTGGAGGAGCTCCTGAAGGCTCTTAACCTCTTTGATCTTGCCGTTGTAGTCCGCTATTATGCCTCCCTTCTCGAGTATCTTCTCGAACTCCTGGTCGCTCATGGCGTAGCTCTCGTTAAGGTTGGTGTAGGTTGCGAGCATCCAGTTAACGGAGTAGCCCGCCCTGAGAACGCGCCAGAACTCGAACTCAACGTCGGTGGCGTTAATCGGATAGAGCTGACCGGTCTTCGGGTCGTAGGCCTTAACACCGCCGCGGATAACGAAGTACCAGACGGTTCCGTTCTCGTTGTGTGCCCAGGCAACCGCCAAATCGGGTGAGACCCTCTTGGTCTCGTTCTTCCAGTAGGTAACGAGGGTATCGCCAACGTTGTGGTAGAGCTCCCAGCCGAAGGTCTCGTAGTCGAAGGCCGGGTCGAAGGAGCTGGGCCATCCGAAGGTGGCTAGGACTATTGTTCCGGGTTCGTTCTCGTAGTTGCCGATACCGATGGCAACTTTGGGCGCGTTCTTGTCCTCCATCACGAGGTCCCAGCGCGGAGCCAGAACCGGGTTGTAGTACCAGTCGTGAACCCAGTTCCAGGAAACGCGGGTTGCCTTGGCATCACCGAGGATTATCTCGGGAACCTCCCTGTTGGCGAGGATGTAGAGGGCGTTGTAGAGGGCCGCCCTGATGTTCGGGTCGGTAACCTTCCTAGCGAGCTGGATGAGAGCGTCCATGTTCGGGTCGCGGAGGAAGGCCGGATTAATCTGACCGAATCCCTGCTGGTTCTTCATGAGCTCCTGAATGCTCGGGGTCTTCTTCTCATCAATCTTGTAGGACACAACTATGACCGGCTTGTTCGGGAGGCTTGAAACCTTGGCACCGCTTCCCTCCGGACCGACGACCACGACGTAGTTCGGTGTGTCTATAACCTTGGCCTGAGACAGGTGCTCCTCAATGTATTTTACCGCCTTCGATTGAGAAACGACGGTGGAGGTTGTGGTCGTCTGGGTGGAGGTGGCGCTGGAGGTTGGGGAGCTGGTAGAAGAGCCAACGGGGCTTATGGTTGTTGTCGTTGTTTTGCTACCACCAATACAGCCGCTGGCCGCGACGCTAAGGGCCACGACGGCCATTAAGAAAACCGCCGCAAGAACACGGTTTTTGTTCATCACTCACCACCCCCCGACACTAGGGGCATTAGGAGATTATTATATCGCCATAATAAACGTTTCGGTCCATGTCTTAACACAAAGTCAAACCAAAAAGCCTACGAAAAGCTTAAATGAGCAGGACGCCAATTATGAAACGAAGAAAATTCCGGCGGTGATGCCCATGGTTAGGTCGTATGTGTTGCTTACGGTAGAAATCGGAAAGGTTGAGAGCGTTATCGAGGCTCTCAAGCAGATACCGGGCGTTACCAAGGCCGACGCCGTTACCGGTCCCTACGACGCCATAGTCCACATCGAGGCCAAAGACCTTGGAGAACTTACGAGAAAGATACTCCACGACATCCACAACATAGACGGCGTCATCGATACCACAACGGCCATAGTAGTTGAGATGGATGAGGAGTGATTTTACCTTCTCTTGGTCCTGCCCCTCTCCATCCGGGAGCGCAGCTCCCTAATTTTCTCCGCTATTAGCCGGAGGCTCTTTCCCTTCCCGTACTGGCTTTCTATGATGAGCACTCCCGGCGTTCTAAGCTCCTCGTCAAGTCCGGACAAGCGAGGGTTCAGCTTTTCGGGGTCTTTCTCAACGATTTTCATCCCAAGTATAATCGCGGCGTCCTCAACCTCCGAAACGCTCGGTCCCTTGACGGCAACGTTCTTTGGGACAACCCTGCCGTACCTTCTGCTGAGCCTTGAGTCCAGTTCACTCGGCCACACCACAAACCTCGGCATGCTCTCACCTGACAAGGTTTAAAAGAACCGCCGTTAAAAACCCTTCCGGTGGGAGAGAAAATGGACGTTTCACTCCTCGAGAGATACCTGCTTGGAAAAGCCGCACAGGGCGACACCGTGCTGATAGAATACTCCTCCCTGTATCCAGTCGAGACGGTTGCATGGGGAGAAGTTGTGCCCCTGCTCATAAGGAACGGTGGTCTGGTGGTGTGTGACTTCTTCGGCATAGGGGACATGCTTTTCAGGAAGTACCTCCGCAGGCTTCCCGGAAAGATGTACTCCGAGTTCGTTGAGCTAATCAAGGACGTCCGCGTCATCAAAGTCGGTCCCGGAGCGGGAACCTACGGAGAGACCCTCGATGAGCTCGTCCCAACCTACGACCCCCACACTTTCCTCAGGAACTATCACGCCGTCATGAGCAAGATATCCCGCCTCCCGGAGAAGCCCAGGTTCTTCGTCACCTTTGGACTCGGGCACTACGTCCACTTCAACCCGGACGATGCCCTCAAGTCAATCCTGACAGGTGTGGGAAACATTCCAATGGAGGACCTCGTCAGCGTTCACTTCGTAAACGACGGTGTCCTGAAACCCACGAACCTGGCCATACTGGAGGAGATAGCGACGTTCGTCATGAAGCTCTCCAAGAGCGGACTCGTCGTTCTGAAGGAGAGTGATGAGCTTTGATTGAAAAAGGAAGCTGGGTTCTGCTCGTTGATAGGAGGGGAAAGAGGTACCTCGTGAAGGTTGATGATAGAGAGTTCCACACTGACCTCGGAATCCTGAGACTTGGAGAGCTAATCGGAAAGCCGTACGGATGCAGGATAGAGAGCCACAGGGGAGAAACCTTCGTGGCGCTGAAGCCTGACATCAACGACATAATAGCGAAGATGAAGCGCGGGCCCCAGATAGTCCATCCAAAAGACGCAGGTATAATCATAGCCTACGCCGGAATTTCACCAGGGGACACCGTCATAGAAGCCGGCGCCGGGAGCGGGGCTTTAACGATATTCCTCGCAAACGCAGTCGGACCAAAGGGAAAGGTGATAAGCTACGAGGTCAGGAAGGACTTCTACGAGATAGCGAAGAGGAACGTCGAGCTTGCCGGCTTCTCCGACAGGGTCGTCCTGAAGAACAGGAGCATCTACGACGGAATAGAGGAAGACGTTGCTGACCACATCGTCCTCGACCTTCCGCAGCCGGAGAACGTTCTGCCCTACGCGGTCGAGGTTCTAAAGCCGGGGGGATACTTCGTCGCCTACACACCGTGTATGAATCAGGTTCACCGCTTCTTCATGGCCCTTGAGCGGTTCCGGGACCACTTCATGAGGCCGAGAACCGTTGAGGTTCTGGTCAGGGAGCACGAAGTCAAAAGGGAGTGCATGAGGCCGAAAACGACGATGCTGGCACACACCGGCTACATAACATTTCTCAGGAAGCTGTAGCGCTCTCTTCTTCCTCAAAGGTTACATATGCCACAAGCCACGAGATGAGTATAACCGCAGCGGACTTTATCAGAGGGTTGCTTCCGAGAAGCTCTCTAACGAACCCAACACTCCCGTAGATTATGGGCAGGAACATCCCGAGGGCGGCAGTGACCACGGCAACAACGTAGATGAGCCTTCTGATTCCCATCGAACCACCCTGAATAGGGTGGACGGGGGGAATAAAAACGTTTCTTTTTGCCAGCGAGATTCGAATTCGAAAAGCATTCGGACTACTGAACCAAAGGTTGAGCACATATTTATAAACACCGAAGGTTTTGAACCTTTAGATGTTCAAACCTGAACCTGTGCTCGGAGGTGTTCATCGTGTACAGGATACTTGAGAAGAGGGAGCTGGCCCCAAAACATGTAATGTATCGGATAGAGGCCCCTCACGTGGCCAAGAAAGTTCAGCCCGGACAGTTCGTAATCGTAAGGGCCTTTTCCAACGGTGAGAGGATTCCCCTCACACCGGTGATGTGGAACAGGGAAGAGGGCTGGATAGTCCTCATCACTTTTGTCCGCGGGAAAACGACAATGAGAATGGCCAATGAGCTCAAGGCAGGTGATTACATACTGAACGTCGCGGGTCCCCTTGGAAACCCCGCCCCAGTGGAGCGGTTCGGCAGGGTTCTGACGGTTGGCCTGAGCGCGGGCATAATCGAGGTCTTCCCGATAGCCAAAGCTCTCCAAGAAGCCGGAAACGATGTAACCGCCCTTCACGTCACCCCGAGCTCAATGACAATACTGGAGAACGAGTTCAAAAAGGCTGTCTCAAGACACCTTGTCGAAGGGTTCGAAGTCGAGCCGGGATGGGGTGCAAAGGAAATAGTGGAAGAGATAGCCAGGAGAGGCGCGGAGAGAGTCAGAAAACTGCTCAGCGAGGAGCATTTTGACTTTGTGCTCACCGTTGGTCCAGCGGGTGCCCAGAAGGCCGTTTTTGAAGTTGTGAGAGAGTTCGGAATTCCGATGCACGCCGACCTGCACCCGATTATGGTTGATGGAACCGGTATGTGCGGTTCCTGCCGCGTCACAGTCGGCGGTGAGGTCAAGTTCGCGTGCATAGACGGTCCCGGCTTCAACGCATACGAGGTTGACTGGGACGAGCTGATTCACAGGGTCGGGTTCTACACCGACATGGAGCGGAGAGCCCTTGAGGAGTACCTTAAATCGCTGAGGGGTGAGTGACATGGCAGTCAAGAGGAAGCTCATCAAGGAGAGGGTTCCAACGCCGGAAAGGCCGCCTGAGGAGAGGATACACGACTTTAAGGAGGTCAACCTAGGCTACACCTTCGAGCTTGCCGTCAAGGAAGCTGAGCGCTGCCTTCAGTGTCCGGCAAACTACGCCCCCTGTATTAAGGGCTGTCCCGTTCACATAGACATTCCGGGCTTCATCGGCAAGCTCGTCCAGTACCGCGACGACCCGGACAAGGCCGTGAAGGAAGCCCTTAAGGTCATCTGGGCCTGCAACTCCCTCCCGGCCACGACCGGCCGCGTCTGCCCGCAGGAGGACCAGTGCGAAATGAACTGCGTCATGGGAAAAGTCGGCGACAAGGTCAACATCGGCAAGCTTGAGCGCTTCGTTGCCGACTACGCCCGCGAGAAGGGCATAGACGAGGAGCTCCTCTTCGAGATGGTGCCGAAGATAGAGAAGAAGGGACAGAAGGTTGCAATCATCGGAGCCGGTCCGGCCGGACTTACGGCAGCTGGCGAGCTGGCGAAGCTCGGCTACGACGTTACAATATACGAGGCCCTCCACGAGCCCGGAGGAGTCCTGATGTATGGAATTCCCGAGTTCAGACTGCCAAAGAGCATCGTCGAGAGTGAGATTGACAAGCTCAAAAAGCTTGGCGTCAAGATACTCACCGACCACATCGTCGGAAAGACCGTTACCATCGAGGAACTCCTCGAAGAGTACGATGCCGTCTTCATAGGCTCGGGCGCCGGAACGCCGAGACTTATCAACGCCCCCGGCATAAACCTCAACGGAATCTACACGGCCAACGAGTTCCTGACGAGAGTTAACCTCATGAAGGCCTACCTGTTCCCCGAGTACGATACCCCGGTCAAGGTCGGGAAGAGGGTAATCGTCATCGGAGCCGGAAACACCGCCATGGACGCCGCGAGGAGCGCGAGGCGCTTCGGTGCCGAGGTAATCATAGCATACCGCCGCGGCCCGGAGGACGTTTCCGCGAGAATTGAGGAAGTCGAACACGCGAAGGAAGAGGGCATAAAGTTCGAGTACTTCATAAACCCGGTCGAGTTCATCGGTGACGAGAACGGCAACGTTAGGGCAGTCAAGTTCGAGAAAATGAAACCGCTCGACGAGCGCGACAGCAGGGGCAAGAGGAAGATAGTCGGAACCGGTGAATACGTGACTATTGAGGCAGACACCGTCATCATTGCCATCGGCAAGCACCCCAACAGGCTCATCATCAACACGCCCGGCCTGAAGGTCGAGCGTGGAAAGATAGTGGTGGATGAGAACCTTATGACGAGCATTCCTGGGGTTTTCGCCGGCGGAGACGCGATAAGGGGCGAGGCAACGGTTATCCTCGCGATGGGCGACGGAAGGAAAGCGGCGAAGGCAATTCACGAGTACCTCACAAAGAAGAGGAAGGAGAACGCGTGAGGGTTTTTTGCTACATCTTTCATCTCTTTTCCCCAGTTTTCATAATCGTCTCCTGAAAGTGTTTTTAGGGGCTGTGCTTCAGCATCAAACATGGAAAAGCGAGAGGCCGTTGAGTACTTCGTGAAGCTCCTGAAAGAGAGGTTTGGAGAAAGAACAAAGAAAGTAATCCTCTTCGGCTCCGTAGCGAGGGGAGACGCCGAAGAGGACAGCGACATAGACGTTCTCGTCATAGGAGAGGGGATAACTCAGAAAGAAATCTCCGAACTGACGTGGGAGGTTCTAATGGAAACTGGGGAGGTCGTGTCCGCCATAGTGGAAAGTCCAGACGAGTTTGAGCGGACGAAGAACAGTTCGTTTCACAGAACGGTTCTCAGGGAGGGCGTTCCAGTTGAATGAGGTTTCCAGAAAAGCCCTGCAAAGGCTCACTTGAACACGGCTCGGAATGCTACTACCCCAGAAGTTGGCGCTAGGTTTTTCAGTCAAAGTTCCCAGTCTTGGTGGCGATGACGAGCCTCACGGTAGCTGAGGAATGATGAGGGGTATACTGACGGAGCCGTTAGGCTTTTATCCTTCCCTTCTTGAAAGAAACCGAGCGATGACGACCTCTAGGGTATCTGACTGGGAATGATGAAGAAAAAGGGCCGAGCTTACTCCTCTTCGACTTCCTCTATTTCCTCGAGGATTTCCTCAAAGTTCTTGAAGTCCTCACTCTGGGCCAGAAGCGTTATGAAGTCGTCTATCTCTTTCTTTTCGAGGAACGCTCCAGCGAGAAGTTTTCCCGTGTAGCGGTTGTTCTTAATCTCCCAGAACATGTAGAACTCCGGGAAGGTCTGCTTTATCTTCCTGTATGCAACGCCGTACTTTGAATCCTTGAGCGGGTTCTGCTCGAGGTAGAAGTGACCCGGCTCAAGCTCAATCATGTGGAGAATAGCTCCCCTCCTCGTCCTGACGAGCTTTACCTTAACGTCCCACTCCTTCAGAACCTTCATGGCAACCACCGGAAAAAATAGACGGAAAAATACTTAACGATTGCGGAGGGCAAAAGGAAGACGTCAGAGGCTTTCGAGGTATTTGGCGTAAGCCTGGGCGTCCATAAGCTCCTTGAGTTCCCCCTCAAGGTTGCTGGGCTTTATCTTGGCAATCCAGTTCTCGTAGGGGTCCTCGTTGAGGAGCTCAGGGCTGTCTTCAAGTTCTTCGTTGACCTCAACAACCTCACCGCTGACCGGGGCGTAGACCTCGCTGACCGCTTTGACGCTCTCGATTTCACAGAGGACGTCGCCCTTGCTGACCTCGGTTCCGACCTCGGGAAGCTCGACGTAGGCCAAATCGCCCAGCTCCTTCTGGGCGTAGTCGCTTATGCCGACCAGAACCGTTCCATCTTCGAGAACCTTAACCCACTCGTGGTCCTTGGTGTAGTAGAGACCCTCTTTGACCTTGTATTCACCGACTTCAATCATGAACACCACCGCTCACGGTAACAGGTTTGGGCATTTAAACCTTTCTCGCCATGGAAACGCTTATATCACACAGACCCCAGATTTTAGGGGACTCTAAAGTGGGGTGGGGAGATGCAGATTATAGGCTACGTTCTCATAATCATCGCAGTCGGCAGGTTCCTCGCCGAGCTGTTCGAGAGACTCGGCTACCCCGGTATAGTCGGCGAGATAACGGCCGGTTTAATACTCGGCTACGTTCTCACCGGGGTCCCCGCCGAGGACATGAACCTTCTGGCCGAGTTCGGGATATTCTTCCTCATGATTTCGGCCGGGCTTGAGATAACACCCGAAGAGCTTCACATAGGCGGGAAAAAGGCCCTCCCCGTTTACGTTGCCACGCTCGCCACGATGTTCCTCATAACCCTGCCCCTGACCGGGTTCACAGTTTCATCGGGCAACTTCCTGGCGGCAGCAATACTCGCCGTTGCGAGCGCCCCGATAGTCGTTAGATTAAAGCGCTTCTTCGGGGAGAGCTACCTCCACGTGGCCCTCTCCTACGCCATTATAAGCGAGGTAGCAATCCTGATACTCGTTTACGTGCTCGCGAACTTCAAGGAGGCCGGGAATCCGGTGGAGCTTGGTGTAACGGTTCTGAAACAGGTCGCCTTCATCGGGGGCGTCCTCTACGTGAACTACAAGATTGGGATACAGCACAAGGTCTGGCTCACAACCCAGCTCCGGAAGCTGAGGAGCGACGAGGCGGTTTTCGGTGTCTTCATGATTTTCGCCGCAACGCTCGGGTTCATCAGCGAGGAGGTTGGGATGCACTTCACCATAGGCGGCTTTCTGGCGGGTCTGCTCCTCCACAGCGACCTCGTTGGAACAAAGCAGTACGAAAGGCTTGAAACCATTTTGAGCGGCGTGACCTACGGGATATTCGCCCCGATATTCTTCGCCTGGCGTGGGATGAACTTCAGGGCCGAGATAACCCTCTGGACTCTCTACCTGTTCCTCGCCGTGTATACAGTAAGGTTCATACTGACCGTTGTCATGACGTGGGACGGGAAACCTGTCAGCTCGCTGGCCAAGGCAACCGGACTGGTGAGCTTTGGAATCCTTGGACTCCTCGTTGCAGACCTCGGAAACAGCTACGGCGTTTTAACAGGTGAACTTTACTCCCTCTCCGCCCTAACTTCAATCGGAGGCATATTCTTGGCCGCAACCGTTGGAAGGCTTATAAGCACCTTCAACTCAGGAAATGGGCAAAGTTTATAAGCTCGAGCGTAAGCGGTGGATTGATTATTGAAAGGATTTTAAGGTGGTGGACATGAGCTGGACTACCCCTAAGAGGGCCTTCCTAGGGGCGGCCGCCGCCGAGGGCGGAACGAAGCTAAACGCCTTTGACAACGCGCTCCTCAAACTGGGAATTGGAAACGTCAACCTCGTCAAGCTCAGCAGCGTCATTCCGGCACACATCGAGTGGATGGAGAAGGTCCACGACGTTCCGATTGGAATGCTCCTTCCGACGGTCTACGCGCACATCGAGAGCGACGAGCCTGGGATGACAATCAGCGCGGCGCTGGGAGTGGGAATAAGCAAGAACAACGAAGGCGGCCTAATCTATGAGTACGCCGGCTACTGCACGAAGGAAGAGGCCGAGAGAATCGTCAGGAAAATGGTAGAGGAAGGATTTGCCAACAGGGGCTGGGAGCTTGGTGAGTTCAAGGTTGCGAGCGCGGACATCACAGTCAAAGACAAGCCGGCGGCGGCAATAGCCGTTGTCGTGATGTTCCCCTACTGAATCCTCTTCTTTTCAAGGAGGACGAACTCGTTTTCCCCAATTTTCTCAAAGGTCATGTTGTACCTGACCCCTCCCTTGCTCGCCCATACCTGGATAACATCGTTGCTCCCCGCCATCTGGACGTTCATCCACAGGACTTCGTAGCCCTCCCTCTGAAGGGCGAGCTTAATCGGCCCTCTAATCCTCGCACCCTCCTCAAGAACGGGTCTCCTCTCGAACTTCCCTTCAAGAAACCTCCAGAGGTCCATGAAAAGCCGGTAAGGGTGAAAGTCCTCCGCCGGGAAGATGAATATCAGCGAGCCGTCACAGACGAGCCTCAGAAAGTGATGCGCATCTTCGAACACCGTAACGACGAGCTCGACCCTGAACTCCCCGTCTTCTCCCGAGATTTCACCAACTAGGTGCGGCACACCGTATTTTAAACCCTCCTTGATTTCGGGAGCAAGCTCCTTGAGCAGTCTTGTGAGCTGTTTCTTAACCCTAGCTTCGGCCATCGCTTATCTCTGGAAAGGGACGCTTAATAACCTTTACCCAACCCCAAGGTTTAAAACCGGTAAGACAAGCTAAGCTCAGGTGAGGCTCATGGGCTACAGCGAAAGGGAGAGGGCTTTTATCGAGTGGTATCCCAGGGGCTACGGGGTCGGCTTCAAGGTCAAGGAGAGGCTCTTCGAGACGCAGACGAAATACCAGAGGCTCGAGCTTTACGAGACAGAAGGGTTCGGCAAGATGCTCGTCTTGGACGGGACTATTCAGCTCGTTGAGATTGGTGAGGAGAGCTACCACGAGGTTCTCGTTCACCCGGTTATGCTCGCGCACCCGAATCCAAAGAGGGTGCTCATCATAGGCGGCGGCGACGGCGGGACGCTGAGGGAAGTTCTCAGGCACGAGAGCGTTGAGAAGGCCACGATGGTCGAGATTGACGAGATGGTCGTCGAGGTTTCAAGGATTTACCTCGGCATAGACAGGGGCGCCTTCGACGACCCGAGGGCCGAGCTGATAATCGGCGACGGCGTTGAGTACCTGAAGGAAACCGAGGAGCGCTTCGACGTCATAATCGTCGATTCAACCGATCCCGTCGGCCCGGCGAAGCTACTCTTTTCAGAGGAGTTCTACCGCTCGGCCTACGAGAAGCTCAACGAGAAGGGCCTCTACATCACCCAGGCCGGGAGCGTCTACCTCTTCACCAACGAGCTCATAGATGCCTACAAAGCAATGAAGAAGGTCTTCGACAGGGTCTACTACTTCAGCTTCCCGGTGATAGGCTACGCCTCACCCTGGAGCTTCCTCGTGGGTGTTAAGGGCGATGTGGACTTCAGGAAGGTGGACGTGAGCCGTGCTCCAGGGGAGCTCTACTACTACGACCCCGAGAGGCACGAGACCCTCTTCCAGATGCCGCGCTACGTGAGGAAACTCCTCGAGGGGCAGTGATAGCTTGGATAGGGAGACTCTCAAAAAAACGGGAGTGCTAGTCCTGACGCTCGGAATAACCGCCTACCTAATCCACAAAGTCTACGCCGAGGCCTCCCAGATACATCTAACGACCTCCCAGCTCCGCTCCCCCTACTCAATGCTGGCGGTGCTCCTAGGGGTCACCGGCTACCTAATCTACACCGCTACGTGGTACCTCTACCTCAGCAACGTCGCCGATGTCTCATACAGGCGGGTCCTTCTAGCGAACCTCTCCGGGACCTACTTGTCATTCTCCCTGAACGCGGCCATAGGGACTCTGATAAAGGTCAAGTTCATAGGTGCCAAGTACTTCCAGGTTCTCGCAACGAGCCTCCTCGAGGTCTCGACCGAGTTCCTCACCGGGTTCACCTTCATATTCATCACAACCCGCGACCCGAAGGCCCTCCTCGTCGTTGCCTTCTTCCTGCTCGTCTTTCTGGCCGACGACAAGGTCTACGCCGCAATCATGGTCATCGTCAGAAAACTTGGAAGGGGGGACGGCGTGTTTAAGGAGTTCTACGACGGCTGGCACTGTGGAAAGGCGAACCCGAGGAGGGTTGCGCTTGCAATGGCCCTGGGAACTACCCTCGTCCTAGTTAACGCGGGTATTCTAATCAGCGTTGCCAAGGTCTTTGGAGTTACGATTCCGCTTGCCACCGCAGTTGCCGCCATCCTCTACTCGGAGTTCCTGGGAAGTGCCCTCGGAACGCCCGGAGGGGTTGGGGGAAACGAGCTTGGCGTGATTATGGCAATTGGAAACTCAGGCATTGACGTCGTGATAGCGTTTTTCTTCAAGTTCATAAACCAGTACGCCTTCGCGCTCGTGGGAGCGGTCGCCTTCTACCACTTCGTGTCCAAAGAGGTAGAGGGCAAAGGTATTAACGAATGACGCTCAACTCTTCTCGGTGGTGGCGATGCTCCTTGAGAACGTAACGTGGCCCGAGTTTGAGGAGGCCAAGAAGAGGATAGACACCGTGATTATACCGGTTGGAAGCGTTGAGGCCCACGGAAGGCACCTTCCCCTGGGGACCGACGTTTTCGCACCCCTGGAGATAGCGAAGCGAATTGAGGAAAAGCTGAGGAAAATGGGGAAGGACGTTATAATAGCGCCGCCCGTGTGGTACGGGCACAGCTTTGTGCTCGACGTATATCCCGGAACAATCAACGTTTCAGCCGATGCCTTCAAGGCGTACACAGCCGAAATCCTCAGGGAGTTCGCCAGAGAGGGCTTCAGGAGGCTAGTTCTCCTCAACGGGCACGGGGGCAACCACTCGCCGCTGATTTTGGCGGCCGAAGAGGTCGCGGGAGAATTCGACGTTGAAGTCTGGCTCATAGACTGGTGGATTGACTTCAGGAAGGAAATCCTCGAGGTCTGTTCAAGCCAAGGACACGCCGGCGAGGACGAGACATCGGTGATACTGGCCATAAGACCCGAGCTGGTCAAAATGGAGAACGCCGTTGGCGAAAAGAGGGAGGAGAAAATAAGGGTCATCAGAAAGGACATCGGCTTTGAGCTGTTCCCGGAGGGAGTTAACGACGACCCGAGGGGGGCGAGCAGGGAAAAGGGGGAGGCAATCCTAGAAAAGGTCAGCGAGGGGATAGTCAAACTGCTGGTGGGAAAAGATGAATAGAGTTATTGAGGAGGTGGAGAGGCGCATAAAACGTCTGGAGGCGGAGATTGAGATAGCGGAGGAAATGCTGAGGAGATACGAGGAACTCGGTGTCAGGGCCAAACCTGTAAAGGTCAGAACCTACTCGAACTATTACGCGGTCATGCTGCTCGGCTGGCTCGCGGTTGGGATAATCGTCCTCGTTTACATCCAGAGAAGGCTCCCCGCGGGCACGGGCGTCCCCCTCAAGCTTTACTTCCTTGTGCTCCTGCTCTTCGCGGTTCCCATAATCTACCAGCACCTCTCAAAGCGGGAGGAATCGGCCCCCACAGAGGACTACGCGGAGAGGGAAAGGATGGCAAGGATTGTCCTGAACTCCTTCTACCTGCCCCTCAAAAAGGCGCTCGAGGAGAATGACGCTGAGAGCATCAGAAACCTGGCCTCAAAGCTGCTTGAAGACCCCCTTCTGGCGAGGGGAGTTGAGGTTCTCCGCGAGGGCGACCCCAAGGTCATGGCCTACGCACTCCTCCTCTACGCCAACTACTCCCCTGAACTTGAAGAGGAGGTGAGGGAGACAATCAGCAGGCTTCACAACAGACCCCTGAAGCTCATGCTGATGAACCTAATCGGAGAACGTGTCGGTGGTGAAGGCGGTGAAGTTTGAGGTTCTCACCAAGGAGGATATGAACGCCCTCTCAAGGGAGCTGAGCAGGGCGGGAATTATGAACAGACCGAGGGAGGAAACAACATCCCAGGTCGAGCACTACGTGGTTCTGAGGGGCAGTTACCGGGAGTTCCTCGAGGTAGAAACCCCCGCGGTCAGCGAGATGCTGGAGGAAGTAAGGCAGTCGTTCAACGAGATAATCGAAGGCTGGACCCCCGGTGAAGAGAGGGACTTTGATGAAATTTTCCAAGAGCCGAGCCTCGGAAAGCTGACCGTGATAGGGGCCATGATTGAGGGCGGCTACGTAGAGGAGAACGAGGGCAAGCTGATACTCCTCAAACAGCCCAGACTCGAGGAGCTTACGATTGAACTGCGCTTTCCCATTGAGGAGCTTGGCGATGAGCTCGAGACCATAGAGGAGAAGGTGTCCTCAACCCTGGTCACGGAGTACACCCTTGAGAAGCGCTATTACGTCGAGGTTCTCGAGGTGGAGAGGGAGCTGATAGAGAAGGCCCTCGAGATAGCCGAGAACTACGCAACAGAGGAGAGCTACGTCGAGGCCATGTTCGACGGAATAGCCCGCTCCGTTCTGGCCGAGAAAATCCTCGAGCTTGCCGAGAAATACAGGAAAAAGAACGAGCTTATAGAGGCGGTTATGGAAGTCGAACCGATAACCGTTGAGGGCAGAAACGAGAGGATAAACATCTACTACGACGAAGATGCTGTAGAGGACTTCCTGAAGGTTCTTCAAACGCTGGGCTACATCAAGGTGAAGGGCAACAGGATATGGGTTTAGCAAAGTTTAAAAGCAGGAATTGAAACTCCGCTCGGGGGTGGAGGAGATGGCGGTGTTGAAGGCCATCAAAATCAAGGACAGGGACGGGGAGATACTCTTCCGCTGTCCGCGCTGCGGGATGGTCTTCAAGGATGCAAAGGCCTTCACAAGGCACGTGAACAGGGCTCACGGCCATCTCTTCCGCAGGTGATTTCCTTCTTTTCTTGCGGGATGAAGAAACAGCCAGGACCCTGAAAAGTGATGAGCGGAGGGCTTGGCCGACCGCTACTCGCGCATGACGATTTCCTTCGTGAGTTTAACTATAAAGGTCTTCCCCACCTTTTCCCTCTCCACGAGCTGTTTCTTCTCAAGCTCCTGAATGATTCTGCTTATCGTCGGCCTTGAGTAACCTGTCAGTTCTGGCAGCTCCTCCTGCTTTACCGTTCCGCCCCTGTCCAGTATTGCCTTGACGACTATGCGCTCCTTCTCGGTCAGAACCTCGATGGGAACCTTGTTGGCGGACCACTTCTTCTTGGCGTAGTAGAGGGAGGCTGGAACTGCCACGGCTATTGACGCTATCGCGGCCAGTATTACGAGCGTCCAGTTGGTCTTCGGCTGGGGGGTGGAAGTTGAGACCGTTATCGTAAGGTTCTCCTTGACCCAATAGGTCTCGTACCCGAGCTTCTGAATCTGCTCCTGGACAGTCTTGGACATTCCGGCCCCTATAAGGACCACGAGCTTGGGGTGGAGCTCCTTGAGGGCATCGACCACAGAGGGGGGCACCTCGTTCTGCTCGGTCAGTAGGAGGGGGTCGTTGTAGGTTGTCGCCCATCTGGCGGCGGCCAAAGCCGAACCGTAGTCGCTGGCGCTCGCGATTATAACCGTATCAGCCCCGTTGGGGTAGAACGCCTCGGCAAGCTTCGCGGCGGTGTCAACTCTGGTCGCCCCCCCAATTCTTGTTACTTGAAAGCCCAGATTTATGAGCTGTTCTTGGACGGTCTGGCTCACGGCCTGATAATCCCCAACTATAAGAACGTGGTACCAGCCGAACTGCTCGTAGCTCTGGAGCTGGGCTAGGGTCGTTGAGTCAAGCTCCCGGGGATTAACGGGAAGAATGGGTGCATCCAGAAGCTTTGAATAGGGAAGCGCAACAATGTAATCGATTAAATCATCGTTTCGAACGATAATCAGGTCGTATCTGGGTTTCTCAGCGGACGTTTGGGCGTGAACATGAGGAATGAGCAGAGCCGATACAACCACAAGCACGAGGAGCGCAAAAATCCTTCTGCCCATTTCACCACCTGAAAAAGGAATGAGGAAAGGCTCTTAAAAAGGTTTTTCAAAGCTCAAGGCTTTCACCGGGTTTGAGGATAACGACCTCGGCCTTGTCCCCAACGAGCCTCTTGAACTCCTCGGGGTCGGCCGAAATCGGAGGCCAGGTGTTGTAGTGCATCGGGACGACCTTCTTCGGCTTGAGCAGTTCGACGGCCTTTGCGGCTTCTCTCGGACCCATCGTGAAGTGTCCGCCTATCGGGAGCAGGGCAACGTCAATCGGACCGTAGAGCTCGCTGAACAGGCCCATGTCAAGGAACACGAAGGTGTCGCCGGCGTGGTAAACCGTCTTTCCGTCGAGCTTGACGATGTAGCCGCACGGGTTGCCGATGCTGTACTTGCCGTCGCTGCTTGAGTGCCAGGCCGGAACCTGGACTATTCCGACGCCGTCAATTTCAGTCGGCCCGTAGTTCATTCCGATGACCTCAATCCCCTCGGCCTGCTCGCTGATGTAGTTGGCGACGTCGAACATCGCAACTATCTTCGCGCCGGTCCTCTTGGCTATCTCGACCGCGTCTCCGATGTGGTCCCCGTGGGCGTGTGTGACGAGTATCAGGTCCGCCTCAACATCCTCCGGCTTCACCGCGGCCTGCGGGTTGCCGCTGAGGAACGGGTCTATGAGGATTTTCTTGCTTCCCTCAATCAGAAAAGCCGCGTGGCCGAGGAACTTCACCTTCACCATCGCCACCACCTCCGAGGATAAAATAACCAGAGCTTACTTAAATCTTTCGATGACTGAAAAAGCCCACTGATGGACTTAAAAGTCTCAACGATGCTCTAAAATTCTCCAATGCTCCTTTTGGGAAAGCTTATATACGATTCAACGGAGATTTAAACGGTGGGGCGTATGAACCTGGACTACTTCTTCAAACCGAAGGGTATAGCCGTCATCGGTGCATCGAACGACCCCCTAAAGCTCGGCTACGAGGTTTTCAAGAACCTCAAGAAGTACAAGGACGGCAAGGTTTATCCCGTCAACGTCAAGGACGAGATTGTCCAGGGCGTTAAGGCCTACAAGAACGTCAAGGACATCCCCGATGAGGTTGACCTCGCGATAATCGTCGTTCCCAAGCGCTTCGTGAAGGAAACCTTAATCGACTGCGGTGAGAAGGGTGTTAAGGGAGCGGTCATCATAACGGCAGGCTTCGGCGAGACTGGTGAAGAGGGCAAGAAGGAGGAGAGGGAACTCGTTGAGATTGCCCATAAGTACGGAATGCGCCTGATAGGCCCGAACTGCGTCGGAGTCATGAACACCCACAACGACATGAACGCGACATTCATAATGGACGCCAAGAAGGGGAGCATAGCCTTCGTGAGCCAGAGTGGAGCTTTAGGGGCTGGAATCATCTACAAGACCGTCAAGGAAGGAATCGGCTTCTCCAAGTTCATAAGCATAGGCAACATGGCCGACCTTGACTTCGCCGACTTCATGGAGTACCTCTCAGAAACCGAAGACGACAAGGCCATAGCCCTCTACATTGAGGGGGTCAAGGACGGGAGGAAGTTCATCGAAGTTGCCAGGAAGGTCACCAAGAAGAAGCCGGTCATAGCCCTCAAGGCCGGAAAGAGCGAGAGCGGAGCGAGGGCCGCTTCAAGCCACACCGGTTCCCTGGCCGGAAGCTGGAAGATTTACGAGGCCGCTTTCAAGCAGAGCGGAGTTCTCATCGCCGAGACAATCGACGACATGCTCAGCATGGCGAGGGCCTTCACACAGCCGTTGCCGAAAGGAAAACGCGTCGCGATAATGACCAACGCCGGAGGACCGGGCGTTTTGACCGCCGACCAGATTGACAAGAGGGGCCTTAAGCTGGCCGACCTCGAGGAGAAAACCATTGAGGAGCTCCGCTCGTTCCTTCCGCCGATGGCGGCAGTGAAGAACCCCGTCGACATGATAGCTTCCGCGAGAGGCGAGGACTACTACAGGACCGCGAAGCTACTCCTTCAGGACCCGAACGTCGACATGCTCATAGCGATATGCGTCGTCCCGACCTTCGCGGGAATGACTCCAACGGAGCACGCCGAGGGCGTCATAAGGGCCGTCAAGGAGGTCAACAACGGGAAGCCGGTTTTAGGACTCTTCATGGCCGGCTACGTCAGCGAGAAGGCGAAGGAGCTCCTCGAAGAGAACGGAATCCCGAGCTACGAGAGGCCCGAGGACGTTGCCGCCGGTGCCTATGCTCTTGTCCAGCAGGCGAGGAACGCCGGGGTTTTGGAGGATGAGTGACTTTCATTTTTCATCGACTTAATTTCGGAGGTGTTGTTTGATGGCGAAGGTGACGGACATAGTGCTGTGGGATAAGCCCGGGGAGAGGGTTCTCCTCCTCGGAAACCAGGCAATAGCGCGCGGAGCTTTGGAGGCCAACATAGCGGTTTTCGCAGCTTATCCCGGAACTCCGAGTTCGGAGCTGACCGATACGATGGCGATGGTGGCCAAGAAGGCAGGAGTTTACATGGAGTACTCCACCAACGAGAAGGTTGCCTTTGAAACCGCGCTTTCCGCTGCCTGGAGCGGTCTCAGGGCCATGACGGCCATGAAGCACGTTGGTCTCAACGTCGCGGCCGACACCTTCCTCAGCGCCGTCGGCATGGGCGTCGAGGGCGGCTTCGTCATAATGGTGGCAGATGACCCGAGCATGTGGAGCAGTCAGAACGAGCAGGACACGAGGGTTTACGGCAAGTTTGCCAACGTGCCCGTTCTTGAGCCGATTTCACCCCACGAGGCCAAGGAGATGACGAAGTACGCCTTCGAGCTCAGCGAGAAGTTCAAGCACTTCGTTATCCTCAGAACTACCACGAGGAGCTCCCACGCGAGGGGCGACGTCGTTCTCGGAGAGCTTCCGGAGGAGATAAAGACCGGCAAGAGGAAGTTCGGAAACTTCAAGAAGAACCCCGAGAGGTTCGTTGACATCCCGGCCCACGCGAGGAAGTTCCACCCGCAGATTCTCGAGAAGATTGAGAAGATTCGCGAGGAGCTAAACAACTGCCCCTTCAACTGGATTGAGGGCGACGAGAACGCGAAGGTCGGTATAATAGCCCCGGGTCTCGCCTACGCCTACGTCAAGGAGGCACTTGCCTGGCTCGGCGTCGAGAACGTCAAGATACTCAAGCTCGGAACGCCCTTCCCCGTCCCCTACGGCCTGCTTGAGAAGTTCCTCGACGGGCTTGAGAAGGTTCTCATCGTTGAGGAACTTGAGCCGGTCGTTGAGGAGCAGGTAAAGACCTGGGCCTACGACAGGGGATTAACGATTCCGATTCACGGCAAGGACCTCGTTCCGCGCGTTTACGAGATGACCACGAGAAGGGCGGTAACGGCCATAGCGAAGTTCCTCGGACTGGAAACCCCAATAAACTTCGAGGAGATTGACAAGAAATATGAGAAAGTAAAGGCCATGGTTCCGCCGAGGCCCCCCTCATTGTGCCCGGCCTGTCCGCACAGGAACACCTTCTACGCGATTAGAAGGGCCGCGACTCCAAGGGCAATCTTCCCGAGCGACATAGGCTGTTACACCCTCGGCGTCCTCCCACCGCTCAAGACCGTTGACACAACCGTCGCGATGGGTGCCTCAATAGGAGTCGCCCACGGCCTCAGCATCGCCCTGAACGGTTCCGTCGCCGAAGAAGAGCACAAGGCCGGCAAGGAGAAGAAGGTAATCGTCGCCACGATAGGCGACTCGACGTTCTTCCACACCGGACTTCCGGCTTTAGCGAACGCCATCTACAACCGCTCCAACGTCGTCATAGTCGTCCTCGACAACCTCGTTACAGCCATGACCGGCGACCAGCCCAACCCGGGAACCGGTGAGACTCCACACGGACCGGGCAAGCAGATTAAGATTGAAGAGGTCGCGAAGGCGATGGGAGCGGATTATGTAGCGGTCGTTGACCCCTACGACATAAAGGCCGTCGAGAGAACAATAAAGGAGGCCCTGGCCGTTGAGGGCGTGAGCGTCGTCGTCGCGAGGCGCGTCTGTGCGCTCTACAGAATAGGCCAGCTCAGGCGCGAGGGCAAGCAGTGGCCGCTCTACCAGGTCAACGAGGACAAGTGTACCGGCTGTAAGATTTGTATCAACGCCTACGGCTGTCCGGCAATCTACTGGGACGCCGAGAAGAAGAAAGCTAAGATTGACCCGACGATGTGCTGGGGTTGCGGCGGTTGCGCCCAGGTCTGTCCGTTCGACGCCTTCGAGAAGGTGAGGGAGGGAGAGCTATGAGCGAGATGAGGGAGTACAACATCGTTATCACCGGAGTTGGCGGTCAGGGAATCCTCACCGCTGCCAATCTGCTCGGCTGGGCGGCGCTTAGAGCTGGCTACAAGGTGCGCGTTGGTGAGGTTCACGGCATGAGCCAGCGCTTTGGGAGCGTTATCGCCTACGTCAGGTTTGGAGAGAACGTCTACGGCGCGATGGTCCCCGAGGGCAAGGCCGACGTCATACTGAGCTTCGAGCCGGTCGAGGCTCTCCGCTACATCAACTACCTCAAGAAAGGAGGTTTAGTCTTCACCAACGCGAGGCCGATTCCGCCGGTTCAGGTCTCGATGGGCCTTGCCAAGTACCCGAGCCTGGAGGAAATTAGAAAGGTCGTCGAGGAGGACTTCGAGGCCAAGTTCATGGCCTTCGACGCCGAGAAGCTCGCGATGGAGGCCGGCAACATCATAACAACCAACGTCGTCCTCATCGGAGCGCTGACTCAGACGCCGGACTTCCCACTCTCGGCAGAGCACGTCAGGGAGGTCATAAGGGTCAGCGTGCCGAAGAAGGCCGTCGATGTCAACATGAAGGCCTTCGACCTAGGAGTTAAGGCCGCGAAGGAGATGCTGGGGCTTTAAGGCCCCACAATTTTTATTAATCTTGAGTGTTAGTAACTTCGGTGTCCCTCCGTGGAGTGCATAGAGGGGAAGGAGATAACATCAACCAAAAGCGGATGTTGGGCGTTTTCAGACGGCGAGCGGTGGTATCTCTTTGAGTGGGTTGATTACCTGCT
>NZ_JAMONU010000178.1 GCF_027066465.1 Thermococcus sp. | reverse complement strand
CTCGAGGAGGAGCTGAGGAAGAGCGAGAACGTCGAGGTATTTCTTGAAACTTCAGCGGTTGGCATCTTCCAAGAGAACGAAGAGAAGCTCGTCCTGGCAGTCAGAAAGGAGCGCGAACTGATAGAGTTCAGGGGAAGGGCAGTTATCGTCGCCACCGGCGCGATGGAGAGGATGATTCCCTTTGAGAACAACGATTTGCCGGGGGTTTACGGCGCCGGAGCAATCCAGACGCTCATGAACACCTACGGTGTCAAGCCCGGAGACAGGGTTCTCATCGTTGGAGCCGGAAACGTGGGGCTTATCCTCGCCTACCAGCTCATCCAGGCCGGCGTTGAAGTGAAGGCGATAGTAGAGGCCATGCCCAAAGTCGGCGGCTACTTCGTCCATGCGGCGAAGGTCAGGCGTCTTGGAGTTCCGATACTCACGAGGCATACAATCCTGCGCGCCGAAGGAAGGGAAAAGGTCGAGAGGGCCGTTGTGGCCCAGCTCGACGAGAACTGGAGGCCGATTCCGGGAACAGAGAAGACCCTCGAGGTCGACGTCATAGCGCTCGCCGTCGGTCTGAGGCCCAGCATCGAACTGCTCCACCAAGCCGGCTGTCAGATAAAGTACGTCCGCGAACTGGGAGGTCACGTGGCGGTTCGCGACGAATGGATGGAAACGACCGTTCGGGGAATCTTCGTTGCGGGAGATTCGGCCGGAATTGAGGAGGCAACAACCGCGATGCTCGAGGGCAAGATAGCGGGAATAGCGGCAGCGCTGAGGCTCGGAATAGCGGACGAGAGCTGGGTTGAGGAGATAGAGAAGGCCGGGCGCGACCTCGACGAGTTCCGCTCCGGGCCCTTCGGCAGGCACGTGGCGGAGGGGATTAGGAAAATACTCGCGGAGGGTGTTTCCAATGAATGAAATCCCGCCCTACCTTCAGAGGGGATACATAACCCCCGAGGAGCTGTTCTCAATAATTCCGAAGCCGAGCGAGGAGAGGCTCAGGAAGAGACCCGTCGCAGTTCCCGAGTGCCCGCAGGAGATACCGTGCGCCCCGTGCAGGGAGATATGTCCGACGGGCGCGATAAACATGCCCACCCCGAACGACCTGCCGATTGTCGACTACGACAAGTGCATTGGATGCTCCCTCTGCGTCCAAATCTGTCCCGGTCTGGCGTTCTTCATGGTGCACTACGTCGGCGACAAAGCGCGCATAACGATGCCCCACGAGCTTCTTCCGGTTCCCGAGAAGGGAGAGGAGGTCGTTCTTCTCAACAGGGTCGGCGAGCCGGTCGGAAAGGGGAAGGTGCTCACGGTTGTCCCAAGGGAGAAGAGCAAGGGCGACACGCCGATAATCGTCGTCGAGGTGCCGATTGAGCTGGCCTGGGACGTCAGGGCGGTTAAGGTGGTGAGAGAATGAGAATCCAGCACATTCGGACAGGAGAGCATTTGAAAAGTGAGGCTTTCAGGGCAGTTCGCAGTCTTACCGCGCCCGAAGGGCGCATTCCACGTGCGAAGGCTCAGGGGAAGGCTTTGAGTTACGCTCTCACTCACGCCAGAGCAAGTTTGAGAGTAAAAGCTTTTCCGCCAGCGCTTGCGCAAGCAAGGGCTGAACGGAGGGAGTGAAATGGGGGGAAAGAAAATCGTCTGTCGCTGTAACGACGTAACGGTTGAGGACGTCGAGAGGCTCATAGATTCAGGCGTCACGGACATCGAGGAAATCAAGAGGCTCCTCCGCGTCGGCATGGGGCCGTGCCAGGGGAGGACGTGCATTCCAATCGTAATCTCAATCCTCGCGAGGAAGACGGGGAAGAGGCCCGAGGAGATACCGCTCCCGAAGGCGAGGGTTCCGATTCGGCCGGTCCGCGTAGAGGTCATCGTGGGTGGTGCCGATGAGTAGAATCGCGGTAATCGGAGGCGGGATAATAGGGGTCGCCACGGCCTACGAGCTGGCCAAGCTCGGCGAGGAGGTTGTCCTCTTCGAGAAGAACTACTTCGGCTCGGGCTCCACCTTCCGCTGTGCCACGGGAATACGCGCCCAGTTCACGGACGAGGCCAACATCAAGCTCATGAAACACTCGGTCGAGCGCTGGGAGAAACTCGAGGAGGAGCTTGGGGCGGATATAGGCTTCAACCAGACCGGCTACCTGTTCTTAGCGACGAGCGAAGAAGAAGTTGAGGCGTTCAAGGCCAACATAAAGTTGCAGAACCGCTTCG
Organism: Thermococcus sp.; assembly: GCF_027066465.1. Lineage (GTDB taxonomy): Archaea > Methanobacteriota_B > Thermococci > Thermococcales > Thermococcaceae > Thermococcus. The sequence continues at coordinate 4,125 of NZ_JAMONU010000178.1, read as the reverse complement.
GCGTCCCAACGAGGCTCATCGACATGGACGAGGCGAAGGAGATAGTGCCAATCCTCAACACCGAGCCGTTTTTGGCGGGGGCGTGGAACCCGAAGGACGCCAAGGCGAATCCCTTCAAGACGCTCTTCGCCTATCTGCGGAGGGCGAGGGAGCTTGGCGTTGATGCGCGCGAGCACACTGAAGTAGTTGGACTTGAGCGCGAGGGAGAGGCTATAACCGCCGTGAAGTTCAGGAGCAACGGGAAGGTTGAGAGCGTTAAGGTTGATGCGGTTCTAAATGCCTCCAACGCCTGGGCGCCCCTAATCAACGAGATGGCGGGCTTAAAGCGCGACCTCGTCCCGATTAAGGCCTACAAGCACCAGCTCGTCAAAACGGAACCGCTTGAGAGGGGACAGGCCGAGCCTTTGGTGTGCCCGCCAGCTTGGGAAGACGCCTACATAATTCAGGACGGCGAGGACGGCGGAATCATCTGCGGTGCGGGGATAGAGCACGAGGCGAAGAGCTTAGAAGATGTCGAGCCGACCTACGACTTCCTGCGCGGGGTCCTCCGCTACGCCGTGAGAATCGCCCCCCCGCTCCGCTACGCCCACGTTGTAAGGCAGTGGGCCGGCTTCTACGCGAAGACGCCCGACAGCAACCCTGCAATCGGGAAGCTTTTGGACAACTTCTACATTGCGGCGGGCTTCTCTGGACATGGCTTCATGATGGCGCCGGCCGTTGCCCAGGCCATGGCCGAGCTAATCTCGAAGGGCCGTTCTAAGGTTCCGCTGGACTGGGAGTGGTACGACCCGTATCGCTTCGAGCGCGGAGAGCTGAGAAGTTCAGCGTTCCAGATTGGGTGATTTTCATCGGTTCTTTATTTTTCCTCTATTTTTCCATGATCAGTTAACACTTCGATGATAGGGATTCCATCGAAGTCCCTGTCAAGGGTAACGAGTCTTTTGATTCCGTTTTCAACCATTGAACCCAGTATCTTCGCATCGTGAAACAGAAGGCCATATTTCTCGGCCAGACTAAGGGCAAGGAATATATCAGGGTCTTTCACAATCTCCATATCATAACTGGCTATAAACGAGAGAACTTCTTCATTGGACTCGCGAATCAAAGCTCTACCTTCCTCAGTCTTGAGAAATTTCTTCAGGTCGTATATGTTATGGACTCCCCGTTTTGAAGATTTCCTGCGTAGGGTTACGTACACACACTCGTCAATGACTGTCTCAGAGACTACGGGGTACTTTGCAAGGGACATCAAACGAGTTGCTCTCTCAGTAAGCTCCGTCTCAAAAATGACGTTCAAAAGGACACTGCTATCCACGAAGGTCGCGATACTCCTCAAGATACTCACGTAGCTCCCTCCAGGAGGCTTTCTCACGTTTTACGCGTCTTTCTCCTACTGCAAGGGAACGCAGAACCTGGGCACGTGCAAACACTTCCGCTAGCTCACCGATGACCTTCTCGTCCGTCCCCTCAGGAATCCGAACTCTCACGGTAATCTCCATCACTCAACCCTCAACGTCTATTCTCCTCCAACTTGATAACGCTTTCGATTAACATCCCTCCGTCAAGAAAAAGGTTATAAATCGAGCCGATTAGCACCGTGAGGGTCGTCATGAGAATAGTCTTCGACATAGGTGGCTCTGTTCTCGTTCCCGAAGACCCGGACGTCGAGTTCATAAAGGCGATAGCGTACGAGCTCATCAAGATAAGCGAGGACCATGAGGTGGCGGTAGTAGTCGGTGGTGGAAAGGTAGCGCGCAAGTACATCAAGGCCGCGAAGACCTTCACGCCCAACGAGACCTTCAAGGACTACATAGGAATCCACATCACGAGGGCGAACGCGATGCTCCTCATAGCGGCGCTCGGCGAGAAGGCCTATCCCTTTGTCATTCAGGACTTCCGTAAGGCGTGGGAGGTCATACAGCTCAAGAAGATACCGATAATGGGCGGAACTCATCCCGGCCACACGACCGATGCCGTCTCGGCTCTCCTCGCCGAGTATCTCCAAGCCGACCTTCTTGTCGTCGTAACCAACGTTGATGGAGTCTACGACTCTGACCCGAGGAAGAACCCGAACGCGAGGAAGCTCGACAGGATAACCCCCGAACAGCTCGTCGAGATTGCGATGGAGGCCGAGAGCAAAGCCGGCGGAAGCGGTGTTGTTGATGCTTTGGCGGCGAAGTTCATCCAGCGCGGGCGGATAAGGACCTACATCGTCGGCAAGAAGGACGCCTATCACCTCTTCGACGTGGTTAGAGGGAAGCACAACGGGACTGTAGTGGAGCCTTAAACTCAATCCTTTTATATTCTCCCGCTTATTCAGAAGTGGTGAAGCATGGAAGCCGACCCGATAAACGTTCTCCTCTACGATATCCGCGAGATGAAGAAACTACTTGACGAGATGGAGAAGGCTCTTCTGATGCTTAAGGCAAGGTTAATTGAAGAGGAAGAGGGTGAAAGCTCGGAGGAGATAGAAGTCCCCGAAAGGGAAGCACTTGAAGACGAAAAGGACTGGGAAGAGCTGAAAAGGGAGCTCGGCCTATGAGGTCTCTCTACACCGTCAGCTGGAATGAGGATACCGTTGTTATCCTAAAAGTCGAATCCCGCGAAAGGGCATATCGCTGAACTGACTAAAAGCCAACTTTTTATACCTCCCCGCCCTTCTCAAGCTGGTGGTGCTCATGAAAATCGTCGTTATCGGTTCTGGAACAGCGGGAAGCAACTTCGCCCTCTTTATGAGAAAGCTCGACAGGAAGGCGGAAATAGTTGTCATCGGGAAGGAAGGCACGATGCAATACTCGCCCTGTGCTTTACCCCACGTCATCAGCGGGACGATAGAGAAGCCAGAAGACGTCATCGTCTTCCCTAACGAGTTCTATGAGAAGCAGAAGATAAAGCTCATGCTGAACACGGAGGCGAAGGCGATAGACCGCGAGAGGAAGGTCGTAATCACCGACAGGGGTGAGGTTCCCTACGACAAGCTCGTCCTTGCCGTCGGCTCCAAAGCTTTCATCCCGCCGATTAAAGGGGTTCAGAACGAGGGCGTCTTCACCCTCAAGAGCCTCGACGACGTGAGGAGGATTAAAGCCTACATCGCCGAGAGGAAGCCGAAGAAAGCGGTGGTCATCGGCGCGGGTCTAATCGGCCTCGAGGGAGCTGAAGCTTTTGCGAAGCTCGGAATGGAGGTTCTGGTCGTCGAGCTCATGGACAGGCTCATGCCGACGATGCTCGACAAAGACACCGCAAAGCTCGTCCAGAAGGAGATGGAAGCGAACGGCGTCTCCTTCCGCTTCGGCGTTGGGGTTAGCGAGATAACCGGCAGTCCCGTTGAGGCGGTTAGGATAGGCGACGAGGAGGTTCCGGCCGAGCTGGTTCTGGTCGCTACGGGCGTCAGGGCCAACACAGACCTCGCCAAAAAGGCGGGGCTTGAGGTTAACAGGGGAATAATGGTCAACGAGCACCTCCAGACAAGCGACCCGGACATCTACGCGATAGGCGACTGCGCCGAGGTAATAGATGCGGTAACAGGCAAAAGAACGCTCAGCCAGCTCGGAACTTCAGCGGTCAGGATGGCAAAAGTGGCGGCGGAGCACATAGCAGGAAATGACGTCTCCTTCAGGCCCGTCTTCAACACGGCCATAACCGAGCTCTTCGGCCTTGAGATAGGCACCTTCGGCATCACGGAGGAGAGGGCGAAGAAAGAGGGAATCGAGGTAGCTGTCGGCAAGTTCAAAGGCTCAACGAAGCCCGAGTACTACCCCGGCGGAAAGCCGATAACGGTCAAGGTAATCTTCAGAAAGTCGGACAGAAAGCTCGTCGGCGCACAGATAGTCGGCGGCGAGAGGGTTTGGGGCAGGATAATGACGCTCTCGGCATTAGCCCAGAAGGGAGCGACGGTAGAAGATATCGTTTACCTTGAGACCGCCTACGCCCCGCCGATAAGCCCGACGATAGACCCGATAAGCGTTGCGGCCGAGATGGCACTGAGGAGGTTCAGGTGATGGGCCTTTCGGCCCTCCTCTCCCTTCTCAGACTCAAGTTTTCCATACCCTCACTCGTCTCGGCCCTTGTGGCGTTCACGATGGCGCGCTATCACTATGGGGTTTCATTCACGCTCAACTTTCTGCT
>NZ_JAMONU010000177.1 GCF_027066465.1 Thermococcus sp. | reverse complement strand
GGCATCGAGGTTGACGACCCGGAGGAGTTCGTGATAAGGCTACTCGAGAGCGTCGGCCTCAACGAGATGCACCTCTACCGCTACCCCCACGAGTTTTCCGGCGGTCAGAGACAGAGGATAGCGCTGGCGAAGATACTCGCCCTCCAGCCGGATTTCGTCGTCCTCGATGAGCCTACCTCAGCTCTTGACGTTTCGGTGCAGGCGAACATACTCAACACCCTCAAGGACCTCCAGAAGAAGCACGGCTTCTCCTACCTCTTCATAAGCCACGACCTCGGTGTCGTCAAGTACATGAGCCACAGGATGGGCGTCATGTACCTCGGGAAGCTCGTCGAGGTCGGCCCGGCCGAGAAAATCTTCGACAACCCGCTTCATCCATACACCCAGATGCTCCTCTCGGCCATACCGATTCCCGACCCGGAGCTGGCGAGAAAGAAGAAGAAAATGGAAATCAAGGGCGAACCGCCGAGTCCAATCAACCCGCCGAAGGGCTGCCGCTTCCACCCGAGATGCCCGCTCGCCAAAGCTGGCCTCTGCGACAAACAGGAGCCACCGCTGGTCGAGGTTGAGCCGGACCACTACGTCGCCTGCTGGCTCTACGAGAAGGCCTGAGCCTTCTCCCTTATTTCTTCCGTCATCGCTGTTTCTCTGAGAAGGGCAGAGTAAAAGGCCGTTCTGAAAACAGGGTCGATTTTGAGGAGGTTCGTATAAACCTTATCGGCTCCCTTCTCGTCCATGACTTCACCGCTTTCAAGCCACAGCCCCCGGTAGAGGAGCTTAACCTCGCGGATTTCAACGGATTCAACGTCGTCCTTAACTCCAAGAACCTTCTTGAGGAGCGCCAGTCCGAGGGCGTTCTCGCGCTCAACCTTGGCGAGTTGTTCGTCAACCGCTATGTGCCTGCTGTGTCCGGTCGGGATTCCAAGAAACCGCCAAACGTTCCACCGCCTTATGTGGCTTATCCTCTCCGTTCTGGCCTCGCTCGATTCCTCGAGTAGCTTCGTGTAGAGGTTCTTCAACAGTTCTCCCACTGGAACCCTCAACAGTTTCGGTAGCGGGTTCTCTCCCTTCTCCTTCAGCGCTATCGAGGTGGGACTTTTTATCAAAACGGCCTTCCTCGGCTCAAGCGACAGAAACTCGATGAAGTAAGCGTCAATCGCGTACGTCCCGAGCTTTCTGTCCTTCTTCCACACCCCGAAGAGAACGTAGGGAACCTCCATGGCCATCCCAAACCTATTTAACCGCTCCCTCAATAAGGATTGCGGTCGAAAATGAGGGTCGATGAACTTCCGGTTGACGAGAGGGTTAAGGCGGTCATCAGGGGGAGGGGCATAGAGGAGCTTTATCCGCCCCAGGCGGAAGCTTTGAAGAGCGGTGTATTAGAAGGTAAAAACCTCGTTCTGGCAATTCCAACGGCGAGCGGAAAAACCCTCGTGAGCGAGATAGTCATGGTCAGCAGGCTCCTCCGCGAAGGGGGTAAGGCCGTCTACCTCGTCCCCCTCAAGGCCCTCGCCGAGGAGAAGTACCGCGAGTTCAAGGAGTGGGAGAAGCTGGGCTTCAAAGTTGCCGTTGCCACGGGCGACTACGATTCGAGTGATGAGTGGCTTGGAAAGTACGACATAATAGTGGCCACCGCCGAGAAGTTCGACTCCCTCCTGAGGCACGGCGCGAGGTGGATTGATGATGTTAAAATCGTCGTTGCCGATGAGGTTCACCTCATAGGGTCCTACGACAGGGGTGCGACGCTCGAGATGATACTCACTCACATGCTCGGCAGGGTTCAGATTCTGGCCCTGAGCGCAACGATTGGGAACGCCGAGGAGCTAGCTGGGTGGCTCGACGCGGAACTCGTGGTGAGTGAGTGGAGACCCGTTCAGCTGAGACGGGGAGTTTTCCACCGCGGAATCCTCCTGTGGGAGGACGGCAGGATAGAGAGCCGTCCCGAGAGCTGGTACCACCTCGTCACTGATGCCGTGAAGAGGGGCAAGGGAGCGCTCGTATTTGTCAACACGCGCCGCTCCGCCGAAAAGGAGGCTCTGGCCCTTTCGAAGCTGGTTTCGCCTCATCTAACCAGGCCGGAAAAGAGAGCCTTGGAAAACCTCGCCGGCCAGCTCGAGGACAACCCCACGAACGAGAAGCTGAAGAGGGCCCTACGCGGTGGCGTTGCATTCCATCACGCCGGTCTGAGCAGGGCTGAGAGAACCCTCATCGAGGACGCCTTCCGGGGGGGTCTGATTAAGGTAATCACAGCGACGCCGACTTTGGCCGCGGGAGTCAATACTCCCGCCTTCCGCGTTGTAATCCGCGACACCAAGCGCTACGCTGGCTTCGGCTGGACAGATATTCCCGTTCTGGAAATCCAGCAGATGATGGGGAGGGCTGGAAGACCCAAGTACGACGAGTACGGTGAGGCCATAATAGTTGCCAGAACCGACGAGCCGGGCAGGCTGATGGAGCGCTACATCCGCGGAAAGCCTGAGAAGCTCTTCTCAATGCTCGCCAACGAGCAGGCCTTCAGGAGTCAGGTCCTGGCTTTAATCACGAACTTCGGGATTAAGAACTTCCGGGATTTGGTGGGATTCCTTGAGAAAACCTTCTACGCCTACCAGCGGAAGGATTTAAGCTCGCTCGAGCGTAAGGCAAAGGACGTCGTCTACTTCCTCATAGAGAACGAGTTCATAGATTTGGACCTCAACGAGAACTTCATAAGTCTGCCCTTCGGAAAGCGCACGTCCCAGCTCTACATAGACCCGCTCACGGCCAAGAAGTTCAAGGACGCCTTTCCAGCAATCGAGCGGAATCCGAACCCCTTCGGAATCTTCCAGCTCATAGCATCAACCCCGGACATGGCCACCTTAACGGCAAGAAGGCGCGAGATGGAAGATTACCTCGACCTGGCCTACGAGCTTGAGGACAAGCTCTACGCGGGCATACCCTACTACGAGGATTCACGCTTCCAGGGCTTCCTGAGTCAGGTAAAGACCGCCAAAGTTCTCCTCGACTGGATTAACGAGGTTCCAGAGGCGAGGATTTGCGAGACCTACGGCATAGACCCGGGGGACCTCTACCGTTTGGTTGAGCTTGCCGACTGGCTCATGTATTCGCTCATCGAACTCTACAGGCTCTTCGAGCCGAGCGAGGAAGCACTGAACTACCTCCGCGACCTGCACCTTCGCCTGAGGCACGGCGTTAGGGAGGAGCTACTCGAGCTGGTTAAGCTGCCGAACGTCGGGAGGAAAAGGGCTAGAGCGCTCTACAACGCAGGCTTCAGAAGCGTTGAAGACATAGCGAACGCAAAGCCCGCTGAACTTCTCAAAGTCGAGGGTATAGGCGCCAAAATCCTCGACGGAATCTACCGCTACCTCGGAATCGAAAGGAGGATTTCCGAAAAACCAAAGCGGAAGGGAACGCTGGAGGACTTCCTCAGATAGCCTCCCCCTCTCCCCCGCTCCAGAGAACGAAAACGTTTCTGCCGGGGTTGAGACCGCTCTCGTGGGCCTTCCAGTAGAGCTTTCCGCCCGTTCTCTGGCCGAGGAAGTAGGCCAGAACAAAGACGAGCATCATCGGTGTCCCGCTCGGGTTCCAGCTGAGTCCAGCCAAATAGCGCATCAGCACGACTATGGGGACCGGAAGGTGAACCGCCAGGGCCCACTCCATCTTGTTGCCGGTTCTCTTGGCGTGTGCTCTCCAGAAGCCGAACGGTATGTTTATCAGGAACGTAATGATAAGACCGAAGATGAACCAATCTACGTTCATCTTTCTCACCATTTAGGTTTAAGTGGTGAACCTTAAAAAGTTTTGCCCTCCTAACAAAACTCAACCTTTTTAAAGCCGGGCCGCTCTACTCGGGGTGGGCACGATGATAGTGATAATCACGGGAATGCCCGGCTCTGGGAAGAGCAGGATTGTGCGGGAGTTTGAAAAGAGGGGGTTTCCCAGCGTTTCTCTCGGCGACATCGTGCGTGAGGAAACCCTAAAGCGGGGCCTTCAGCTTACGAAGGAAAACGTTGCCAAGGTCAGCATCAGGCTGAGACAGGAACTCGGTCAGAACGCCGTGGCGAAGCTCGCGGTTGAGAAGGTGAAAACCCTTCTGGAGAACAGTCCGCTCGTGGTCATCGACGGTGTCCGCTCCCTCGACGAGGTTGGGACGTTCAGAAGCGCCTTCCCGGAGGAGGAGATAGTCATAGTTGCCGTTCACACGCCGCCCAAACTGCGCTTTGAGAGGCTCAAAGCTCGCGGGAGGCATGACGACCCTCAGACCTGGGAGGAGTTCGAGGAGAGGGACTGGAAGGAACTCAAGTTCGGCATAGGAAGCGTCATAGCCATGGCCGACTACATGCTGATAAACGACGGAAGCAAGGAGGAGTACGAGGAGAAAGTTAAGGCCCTCGTCGAGGAAATCATCCGAGGGCTGAATCGAGGAGGAGCATGACGTAAAAGCCCGTGAAGAACCCCAGCGTGACGAGGGTTTCGCTCTTCTCGCCTTTGTATATCTCCGGAATCATCTCCTTGACCGTGACGTAGAGCATGGCCCCTCCTGCAAGGCCGAGGCCGTAGGGCAGGCTCCATGAGAAGGTCGTAAAGAAGACCGCCCCGAGGATTACCATGACCATCTCAGCCAAACCGCTCAGCACTCCAATGAGAACCGGGCCGAGGCTCTTCTTCTGTATGACCGCCAGCGGAAGCGAAACGACGGTCCCTTCGGGGAAGTCCTGAATGCCTATCGCTATTGCTGTAATGAGACCGATTTCGATGTTATAAACGAGGGACGTTCCAACCGCCAACCCCTCGGGCAGGTTGTGGATTATGAGCGCGAAGACGAGGAGCCAGACTTTCTTAAGGCGTTCCTTCATGCCCTTCGGTCCCTCATAACCCTTAACGAGGTGCTCGTGGGGCAGAAGCTTGTCTATCGCGTAGATAACGAGGACGCCAAGGCCTATTCCTATTCCCGCCGGAGCGAAGCCAGAACTCTCTATCGCGGGCAGAATCAGGGAGGTGAAGGAAGCGACAATCATGACCCCAGCCGCGAAGCTGAGCGAGAAGTCAACGCCGCCTTCTGGAATCCGTTTGGCAAAGAGCGCCACCATAGCACCGAGCGAAGTCATGAGAGCGACGAAGAGGCCTGCGTAGAAGGAGACCCAGATTAGGCTTCCCCCGCTGATGCTCAGGAGGTAGTTTGCAAGACCCTGAATGAAGCCCTCTAACATAGTTCGGCCACTCTAACTATTTTTGGCGGTTGGGTTTATAAGCCTTCTTTCGACCTTAGCCCGGTGGGAGCATGGAGGAGCTGTTTGAGGAAGTCGAGCTTGAGGCGTACGTTTACCCGACCGAAAGCCTTGAGAAGGTAAAGAGAGCCATGCTGAACCTCGTGCCGGACTTGGAGTTCGAGGCCTTTGACATGGGCGATTACGTAATTCTTACCGGGAAGACGAGGAGCAGGAAAGCACTGAGCAGGCTCTACGAGCTTTTCAGGGGGCAGGCGATACTCGACACCGCGCGCTCTTTCCTCGAGGAGGGCTACTTCGGCGAGGAGATAATCATAAAGGTGAACAAGCAGGCCGCTTACGCTGGAGTTGTGAACTTCAATGAGGAATCTCCGTTAGGCCCGATAACGATAATAATCCGCACGAAGAACCCGAGGAAGCTCATGAAGTGGCTGGCTCCAAGAACGAAAGACGGCGTTCCGATTGAGTGATATCATATGGAGCCGTCTCCAACCTCCGCATTTTTCTTTTAGTTTGCTCGGCTCCCGGTTTCCGCCCTCGGCTGACCCCGGGAAATCGGTTTTTATGCTTCCAAAGTTGTAACTTTAAGTTCTGTTGTTAGGCTTTAAATGTGACGAATTTCTTTCAGGATTTTGTGAAAAAGGCGCCAATGCTTCCAACAGGTTCAAACCCTGCTGGAAATGTTCTGCTTTTAGTTTAAGGCTGTTTAATGGTTGACTTTTGAAATTCAGCGTCTTTTAAAGCTCCGGAAATCTCATGCACCTTGCTGTTCATTGCGCTATCGGGGCTTTGAAAACGGTCTCTCCAATCGTAGAAGAGGAAACGCTGTCCCAATTTGGGAAACCACAGGGCGTTTTTGCTGGACTTTTTCAGAAAGGCTTAAGTATCGGAAAGTTCTTCTTTCTTTGATGGGCAAAAGAACGAATTTCACGCCCTGTTGCAATAAGACTCTAGGAGAATTGAAAGAGAGCTGAGCGTTAAGCACATTAAGGCTCTCAGGAAGTTGCAATAAGACTCTAGGAGAATTGAAAGGCTTATCAGCGAGTAGCATAGCGAGGTTAAAGAGGAAGTTGCAATAAGACTCTAGGAGAATTGAAAGCCGTGTTAAACTCGTTCACGGTCTTGGGGTCTAAGGTTGCAATAAGACTCTAGGAGAATTGAAAGATGTCTTCCAATGCATGTATTATGTCGCCCGGACTTGGTTGCAATAAGACTCTAGGAGAATTGAAAGTCTTGAGGGCCTCCTT